>CAXSIG010000139.1:1274-9862 GCA_964237255.1 uncultured Bryobacteraceae bacterium | reverse complement strand
ACGGCCCGGCTGGAGCGCGATTTGGGCCGGCGTCATTTCCGTAAGCATCTGGTCGTTCAGAAAAATATTCGCGCCGGATGGGATGGTGCTGATCAGCAAGGTACCGCCAATCGGCCGCATGACGACCAGCGGAACCTCTTCCCGTTCGTCTCCCACACGAAGTTGGCGGCGCTCCGGTTGATAATCGCGCATGGCCAGGGACAGTACGTGGACCCCGGGAGTACTGAGCAACATACACGGGGTCTGGCAGGAGTTCCCTTTGTCGCTGTCCAATGTAGCGACCACGCCTGGGGGTTGCGTGACTACGGACACGTCCCGCAGAGACGGAGCACTTAATTGCGGCGTCGTGGCTATGACGACAGGGTTGGTAACAGGAGAAGGGCTGAGTCCAAAGGCAGAACGCTTGGTAAATGCCGGTTTGGCGACAACGCGGGACGCCGGTGCCGAGCCTTCGGCGGGCTGTCGATCGCCACTGGACTGCTCGACGTCGTTCTTCTTTTCCGAGTTCGCCGCGGGATCCACGGGGGACGGCTTCTCGACATCCTCCGGCGCGGGAGCTTCGATTTTCTTAGGCGACCGCATTCTCGGTTCGGAGGGCGAGCCGGTCTGCCACGCCACTAACCCGAGAACACCCAGCACGACCGTAAATGCGGCGAATGCGGGTAGCAACATGGAAGTGATATTCCGCTCTTTCGCAATCGGTCTCGCCGCCGGTGGCTCGTCGATTATGGGAGGGGTTGAAACGGGAACACCGGATGTTGTGGTTCGGCGTCTGCCGCGCTTCGCAGAGGCCGTGGGCGTAGCAGTTGCTTCCTCCGGTGCGTGGGAGCGAGCCAACGCATGCCACCCGGGCGTTGCTTCACAGGCTGCGATTAAAGAGGTGACAAATTCAGTGCAACTCAGATAACGCCGTTTCGGATTCTTCTGAAGGGCTTTTTGAATCGCTTTGCCGACTTCCTCCCCGAGTGCAGGATTAATCCGAACAGGTTCAGCGGCAGGTTCCGCCACGATCCGGTAAACCACCGTACCGATGTTTTCGCCCGAGAACGGACGTTCTCCCGTGAGAATTTCATACGCCACCACGCCTAGGGAAAACTGATCCGATCTGCCGTTGATCGCCGTTCCTTGCACCTGCTCCGGAGACATGTAGTTCGGTGTGCCGAGGATGGTGCCGCTCGCCGTAAGGTTCCCGGATGCGCTTGCTTTCGCGATTCCAAAGTCCGCGATCTTCACCGTCCCGTCGTCGTCGATCATGATGTTCGCCGGTTTGATATCGCGGTGAACAATCCCTTTTGAATGCGCAAAGTCGAGCGCGGACGCGGTTTGACGCAGAATGCGGAAAATCTGTTCAGGATCGAGAGTTTTCTGCTTTTCCAGCAGAGTTTCCACCGTCGGGCCATTCACGAACTGCATCGTGATGTAGGCCGTTCCCTCCTCTTCATCCATGTCGTAAATGGTGACGATGTTGGGATGCGAAAGCACGCCCGCCGACCTGGCTTCGCGAAACAAACGCTCTCGAAGCCGGTTGCGCTGGTCCGAATCGTCCACCTCGCGGAGACGGATGGTCTTAATCGCCACAGCGCGGCCAATGGTGGGATCCACCGCCTGATACACCACGCCCATGGCGCCCCGGCCCAATTCCTTGGTGATACGGAAACGGCCAACCTGATCCACGACGTTAGTTTAACTCTGGGGCATTAACCACAGGTTAATCGGAAATAGAGCGCTGAATTACTTCCGGGGATAAGATGAAAGATCGTCTTGCCTGCCGACACAAATTCCCAGGGTGCAGTGATCGACCGGTTGCGCCAACTCGAAGAGCGCCTCAATTCATTAAGCTCCGGAAATCAAACCGATATCGAGCCGTTACGCGAGATGATTGCCGGCCGCGAGTCGCGTCGCGGCAAGGTTTATGCGGAGGTTCTAAGGAACGCTACGGCCTTTGCCCTCGATCTTTCGGCGGCAATCGATGCGAAAGTTGTGGCTCGGCTGGATCCGATTGGGGATCGGGCCATGGCTATGCTTGAAACGCGTACTCCTCCTGTCGATTTCCAACCGGCGGAGCGGATCCTGAGCGATCAGGAAGCGCGCGTAGGTCTTCTAGCCAAGCAGTTTGCGGAGGCGCGGAAATCCGCCGCGAAAGTGGAAGAGCGGCTCGCGCTGGCCGGCGACGCGCTTGATCGTGTTTGGAAGCAGCAGGATGCCGCGGGAGTCGGGGGCTGGCGCATGGTGATGCGCAACATCTCGGCCAATGTTGAGTTGGCGAGAGAATCTAGGCCTTCGCTAGCCGAACAGTACCGAGGCACAGCGGGGCAGGATCAAGACATCCCTGTCCCGGCGGCGACTATTGTTTGCCGGCGGTGCAAAAAGACGGAACTCCGCCGTGTGAAACGGGTCTCTCTTCTGGAAGAGCTGCTTCGGGTTGCATCCGTGTCGCCGTACCTGTGCGGCAACTGCGGTGAGCATTCTTATCGTTTCCGTTATTCGATAAAAAGCGCTGGGTAATTGGCGCTACGAGTGGTTCGAGAAACGGCGCAAGCGGAAAATTTCGGCTACCGATACCCACACGTTTAATAATCCGAGACCGCTCAAGGCGCCTTTCAGAAAGGGACTGTTCCACCATTCGTTCCACTGGGCCAGACGAACAGCTGCGGCGAACATGTTGTGATCCCATTCGTCCGTCCAGGGGTAAATGATGAGGAACAGGCCAAGCTCCAGGCAAAAAATGATGAACACAACGGCAGAGAGCTTTTGAAACCAGTGGTGGTGAACGACGGAAGTGCGGGGGGGCGCCTCGGCAGGCTCCGTCATCGCGCACCAGCTTGGTGAGCGGCGCGGCTACGGACTGGTTCAAATGAGTAGCGATGCAGCGGGGAGGGCCCGTGTCGATCCAAGGCTTTCAGGTGCTCCGGGCACTGGTAGCCTTTATGCCGGGTTAAACCGTATTCCGGGTAAATGTCGTGCCATTCGCGCATGGTGCGATCGCGATGCACCTTGGCGATGATCGATGCGGCGGCGATCGCGTGGCATCTTTCGTCTCCTTGTACCAAGGGAAGTTGAGGGACGGAGATAGCGAGGGGAAACGCGTCAACCAGAAGATAATCCGCCATGGGACGCAATTGTTCGACGGCCAACTTCATCGCAAGGAGAGACGCGTGATATATATTAATCCGATCGATAGTTTCAGCATCGACGGAAGCCACGGCCCAGGAAAGCGCTCTGTCACGAATGCGCTCCGCGAGTACTTCGCGCTGTTCCGGGTCCACTTTCTTCGAATCGTCTAAGCCACGGATGGGTCGGTTGGGAGAAAGAATCACCGCAGCCGCTACCACCGCGCCAAACAGCGAACCACGCCCCACTTCGTCGGCTCCCGCAATAGAAACAAAACCGCGCGACCGGAGTGCGAGTTCTAACGTGCCATCGCAAGTCCACGTGCCCTTTTTTCCGGGCACGCGACGCGAAAGAAGATTAGGAGCGTTCTTTAAGACGGGCGGCTTTGCCTTTGAGGCCACGGAGATAATAGAGTTTTGCGCGACGGACGCGGCCGGTACGAACAATATCGATATGGTCGACCGTGCGGCCATGGAGCGGGAAAATGCGCTCAACGCCCTGGCCGAAGCTGACCTTACGGACGGTAATGGAATCGCCCATTCCCGTGTTATTGCGGGCGATCAGCGTCCCTTCGAAAATCTGAACTCGCTCTTTATCACCTTCTTTGATTTTCACGTGAACTTTGAGCGTGTCACCCGGACGAAACGCCGGGTAATCCGTGCGAAGGTGTTTCTGAATGAAATTGCTGAGCAACTGGTTCTGCATGACGAAACTTCTATGTTACTACGGTTTGGAAAACTTGGGCTGGTACCTAAGCGTGTGAAGCAACAGCTTAACGGAAAACAGATTGTCTCTTACTGCCTCACGACATGAACTGCCATTTGCGGCACGGCATGAGAGCGGCAACATTATGAAGCCGCCTCGCGAAAACTTCCTTCAAGTCTAGATTGCCACGTAAAAACGCCGACAGTATCCATTTCAACGCGGTTGGCAGCTTTTCGGTTATCTCCTGCGATGAACCATATTGGGTCGAGGTCTTCCACTGCTTGCGGCCTGAACTGAAACGACGCACTCATCTTCTAGGACATGTTCTCGTCCTTTCCGCAAAATTTGATTGCGGCGTTACCGGTCGACTGATTCTCAACGCTGTGCTTGTACGAACCCGTTTTCCAGATGACTGGCAATGGCTTCGCATTGGTTGAGCATCCATATGGGAGTTTTCTTTTGATGCCGCGTCTGTCCTCACCCAGTCACTAGAGCTCGTCGCGTAGTAGCTTTCGAACCAACGTTCTGCTGATTGAAAAATTCAATAGATGGCGATCGCGGAAACTGCGTAGCAATGCCACTTAGGAATTGGGTGTTCGACTTATCGTTTCCGAACTGGACGGAATGGTAGTTAGTAGATGCGGGATTGCCGGAACCGCTACCGATATTGCTACGTATCAGTCCGACCAGCGACACAGTGTTTGCGGCGTGGCTCCAAGTCTATACTCGGGCGATCACTCCGAGCGCGGATGATGCAATAAACTTCATCAGCATGGCAAAGATACTTCTTGCGGGAGGCATCGGTTCAAAGGGCGAAGATCCACTCGATGAGAGCCGCAAGCGATTCGCCGCCTTGATTGGGCATGAGATCGTTGCCCGGGGCCATGTACTTCTAGGCGGGTGCAGGACGGGTCTTGACGCGGAGGTAGCCAATGCAGCTGTCGAGACAGCCAGTGAATTAGGACTCGACCCGCGGCGCGTCGTTCGATCATGGGTATCAAAAACTACGACGAAACCTTGCCATTCGGTGGGCGAGATTTTGAAGCCGATTCAGGAAGCAGACGTCGTCATCATAATTGGAGGGTGGGATGGAACGCACTACGCGGCAAGTTGGGCACGCCTCGCTAATAAACCGCTGGTACCTGTAGCTGCGTTCGGGTTAGCCGCAGCTGAAATTTTCAAGGATGAGATCGCTAACTTCGACCGGCATTACTCAACTCGCCTTTGAATGGATGAATTTGGCATTTTGAACAGATTATTGCCCAGCTTGGACCCGAGAACTATAGAGTCTTTCGCCAAAGATGTTCTTTCTTTAGCAGAGAGACTGATTACGCCAACCGATGTCCTCATCATAATGTCATTCGATCAAAGGGCGCTCGGAAAGGATATCGTCACAACAGCCTTTGAGGGCACAGTGCTGCCCTTCGACATCTTCGACGTGCCTACGCAAGACACGTTGGAGACCAAGCTGAAGCTCGAAATTGGCATGATCAGCGAACGATTTGGCCGGCGACTTCGAGCCGCCTAGGGAGGTACTTTCATCCGCAACTATATTGAGTCCACTTTGACGGAGGGTTGCTCCAGCAGTCGGAGTATAAGTTAATATGCTATCTCCTCAAACTTCCATATGTGGTCCTCGCGATTGGGACACGTCGAAGGGGGGACGAGTCCCAAAATTTGCTCATCCGTAAGGTCCGGCGTGCAACAAGCCTGATCCCCTGACGTTCGCGGCATCCAATTTATATCGGAGGCGCAAGGGTCGCGCTCGCTTATCCGCAATAAATACTCCGGATTAGCCCACTGTCTTCCACAAGCGCGGTCACGCGAGCTCCTTACCTGAATCTCGTTTACTTTCATCATTTTGAGTGAGGTCCGTCCGGTCATCCCTCGCGGCGTGATTTACAGTGAGGGCGTGAAGGAGTTGCTTTTACCAACGGCTCGGGTCATCCCGAGAAAATGTTTTCATCGGGTCTGGAGTCGCTAATCCCCCGGAACTGCTAGCGAATCATGGCAAAAGCAAACCCGAGAAACCCGAGAACGAACCCAAAAAATAATGGTGACCCGACAGAGTGAAAAGTAAATGGTATCTCCCTCTTTAGGGCCACGATGCGATACATCCATAAGAATGACAAACGCACTAGGTCACAATCGGGGAAGTATAAGCTATTTCTTGTACTTAGGGCTGGTGAGCGCGGTAGGAATCGAACCTACAACCTAGTGATTAAGAGTCACTTGCTCTGCCAATTGAGCTACGCGCCCATCTCTGGGGAAACCTTTGTCAGTGTAGCACTCCCGCCCCTCGCGATTCTACAATAGAGCCGGATGAAGCGTGTTCTCTAACCAGCATCGGAAAGCCAAGTTGCTTTTCGGGCTTGCGGATATTCTGCTGGCCGCTCTCGCCTTTGAAGCAGCGTACCGCACCCGCCTCGCTCTCTCGCTTGAAAAAACCTTTTTCTTCTCGTCCGAACGCACCGCTCTTGTTCTTGGCCTCTGCGTCATCACACTCGTGCTTACCGGCTATTGGCTCGAAGTATATGGCCGCCTGGGAACCGGGGAGCGGCGCATCGTGCTGCAAGACTCCATCCGTCAATGCGCCTACGCCACCATCGGCCTGATCTTCCTTGAATTTGCGCTCCGCCTTGACCTGAGCCGTCCCTTTCTCTTCCTTTACGCGGCATACGTTTGGATGCTGTTGGTCGTCTTTCGCCTCGGTGCTCGCCGCTTAGTCGGCGTCATTCGGCGCGAGTTCGGAACTCTTCGCTATGTCATGGTTGTGGGGTTAAGCGAACGCGCCCGCCGCTTGGGCAGCGCACTTGAAGCCGCCGCTGACCAGGGAGTCCGCTTGCGTGGGTTTCTCAGCGAATCGCCGGAGTCCTTGATCGACGAGGTACAACTCGGGCGCGCCTATCCGGTTCAGCCGCTTGCGGATCTCCCCTCTTTGCTCCGCCGCGAAGTGATCGACGAAGTCATCTTCGCCGTCGAAAGCGAAGCGCTCGGTTCGCTCGAACCGGTTTTTCTCCAGTGCGACGAAGAAGGAGTCCGAACCCGCGTCGCCGTCGATTTCTTCCCGCACGTGAATAGCGAGATGCACCTGGATCGCCTCGGCGTCACACCGCTCCTCACCTTCTCCGCGGCCCCGGACGATGAAGTGCGCCTATTCCTGAAACGTGTAATCGATATCCTGATCGCGACGGCGGCGCTGATTATTACGCTACCGTTCCTGCTTCTGATCGTCATAGGCATCCGGCTCGATTCGCGCGGCCCAGCCATTTTCCGCCAGCAGAGATGCGGCCTCAACGGTCGCCTGTTTAACTTTTATAAATTCCGCTCGATGTGCGAGGACGCCGAAGCCCGAAAGGCCGATTACGTCCACCTGAGTCAGCGCGAACTCGCGACAAAAATACCGAACGATCCCCGGCTTACCCCGCTTGGGCGCTATCTCCGCCGCTTTTCTTTAGACGAACTCCCGCAGTTGATCAATATCTTAAAAGGCGACATGTCGCTGGTCGGCCCACGCCCCGCTATCCCTAGTGAAGTCGCGAAATATCAGGTGTGGCAGCGGCGGCGGCTCCGTATGCGTCCGGGGCTCACCTGTTTGTGGGCATTGAACGGCCGCGACACGGTAGATTTCGAAACCTGGATGAAAATGGACATGCAGTATATTGACAACTGGTCATTGGGCCTCGATTGGAAGATCCTGTTCCGCACCATTCCGCAAGTACTGCTGGGGAAGGGGGCCCACTAGGCTGCTATGCACCTGATTCCCACACAAGACGAAGTTGTCGCTATGCTGCGCCAGACCGGCGCGTTGCGTGAAGGCCACTTTGAATATCCGAACGGCATGCACTCGAATGAGTATCTGCAGACGCCTCTTGTCATGCGCGATTACCACTTCGCGAAGACCCTTAGCGTTGCGCTCAGCCGGCTCCTCCGTTCCAATCCGGAAATTCGCGCGAACATCTCGGAGCTTTCAATTGTCGCCCCGGCTACCGGCGGTTTGCCTGTCGCCTACGGTGTTTCCGAAGCCCTTCAAGCGAAGCAAGTGTATTGGGCGGAACGCGATTCGAAAGACGATCCCATGCGCTTCCGCCAATTCATGGACCAGCGTCCCGGTGAGCAGGTGGTCTTGGTAGATGACATCCTCCGCAGCGGCGAAAAGCTGACACAGATGCGGACGCTTCTAGAGAAGAACGGCGCGAAGGTGGTGGGGCTTGCGGTCTTGATCCATCAACCTACCCCTCACACGCGTAATTTCGGCGATCTTCCGTTGTATTACCTTGCAAAACTCGACGCCAGCTATTACACTGACGCCGCGAACTGCGAACTCTGCAAACAGGGGATACCGGTCCAGAAAGTTTGGGTAGGCTGATCCTTAACTCGCCAATTATGAACAACTTGCCTTCATTTCAGACGTCTGCTCAACTTGTGGGCATGTTGTTACTGAATCATTACAGAATCGGGGCTTTGCCTGATTCCAGACTTCGGATCCACAGTCTTTTCCACAGGACCGGTGGAAGCTTGTGAAGCTCACGGTTCTCGATTGGGTCGTGGTCGCGGCGTACTTCGTTTTCAATATTGCGATCGGGCTGTATTACAAGGCCAGGGCGGGGAAGAATATGTCCGAATTCTTCCTGGGCGGCCGCAACATTCCCTGGTGGCTTGCCGGCACCAGCATGGTCGCAACTACGTTCGGAGCCGATACGCCCCTTGCGGTCACGGGCATGGTTGCGCGAAACGGCGTGGCCGGGAATTGGCTTTGGTGGAACTTCGTC
>CAXSIG010000139.1:0-1244 GCA_964237255.1 uncultured Bryobacteraceae bacterium | reverse complement strand
TGACCGTGTTTCTTTTCGCGCGTTTATGGCGCCGCGCCGGCGTGATGACCGATGTGGAATTTGCGGAGCTTCGTTACTCCGGAAAGCCGGCTGCTTTCTTGCGAGGCTTCCGTGCTCTCTATCTGGGCATTCCGATTAACTGCATCATTCTTGGTTGGGTGAACCTTGCGATGGTCAAAATCCTAATGTTGATTTTGGGCGTCGATAAAGATCAATCGCTCCTGATTGTCGTTGGAATTATCGCGCTCACGGCTGCTATCTCGGTCCTCTCGGGATTATGGGGCGTTCTGGTTACGGACATGTTCCAATTCGTCGTCAAGATGACGATGGTCATCGTTCTGGCGGTCGCGGCGGTGAGCGCAGTAGGCGGCATTAGTGCCATGAAGGAAAAGCTCGCGGTAATCGATCAAGCGAAGGGCTTGGCAACCGGTACCGCGGGATCCGCCCTAAGCTTCGTCCCCGACTTGCATTCGGCATGGATGCCGATGATCACATTCCTCGTTTATATCTCGGTGAACTGGTGGGCCACCTGGTATCCCGGCGCGGAGCCGGGCGGCGGCGGGTACATCGCCCAGCGAATGTTTAGCGCGAAAGATGAGCGGAACTCATTGCTGGCGACGCTTTGGTTTAACGTCGCGCACTATGCCCTGCGGCCCTGGCCTTGGATTCTGGTGGGCCTTGCGTCCGTGATCCTGTATCCGAATCTGGAGGATCCTGAAACCGGATACGTGCGTGTCATGATCGATTATCTTCCGCCTTACCTGCGCGGCCTGATGGTAGCGGCATTCATGGCCGCCTTCATGTCGACCATTGGAACGCAGCTGAACTGGGGCGCCAGTTACCTGGTCAACGACTTCTACCGGCGCTTCTGGAAGCCGAGCGAAACGGATCGGCACTATGTCGTTGCATCGCAAGTAGCCACGGTGTTGCTGACGATCATTTCCGCAATCATCACCCGTTACATGGATTCTATTTCCGGCGCATGGAAGCTGCTGCTTCTTACCGGCGCTGGCACTGGCACTGTGCTGATCCTTCGCTGGTATTGGTGGCGTATTAACGCGTGGAGCGAAGTCTCGGCAATGATCAGCGCGTTTATCGTTTCGATTGTGCTGCAGACCGTTTTCGGGTTATCGAGTGACGACCCGGTTCAGTTTGCTCACATCATGTTGATTACGGTCGCAATTACCACCGTTGTCTGGCTCGTCGCAACTTTCGCTACCTCCCCGGAGCCAATGTCGAAGCTC
>CAXSIG010000138.1:0-9873 GCA_964237255.1 uncultured Bryobacteraceae bacterium | reverse complement strand
AGCCGGTCCGGTAAGCGCCGATCAGATGTGGGAGCGCATTACTTATTTTCTAAACCGCGTGGTTCCTGTTGCGACCGAGAACAAAGTAAAACTCGCCTGCCATCCGCACGATCCCGGGATGCGGGAGCCGGAAGGTTTTCGCGGCATACATCGCGTGCTCGGCAGCGTCGCGGGACTGAAGAAGTTTGTGGAGATTCAGGCGAGTCCTTATCACGGTCTCAATTTCTGCCAAGGTACCGTCAGCGAAATGCTGCAGGAGCCCGGTAAAGAAATCTTCGATGTGATTCGTTATTTCGGAACTCGCAAGAAGATTTTCAACGTGCACTTCCGAAATATTCGCGGCGGCTTTTTGGATTTTCAGGAGACTTTCCCGGATAACGGCGATGTAAACATGGTCCAGGCTGCGCGCGTATATCGCGAGGTGGGCTATGACGGCATGCTGATGCCGGACCACGTGCCGCACATCGATGGCGACACAGGTGGCGCCCAGGCGTTTGCATTCGCGTTCGGCTATATCCAAGCCGTGCTTCAGACGCTTCGCATGGAAGCATGATTCGTGCGATCCGGCATCGTGCCCCGGTCGGCATCCTGCCGCTATTGCTATTTGATATCGCGATTCTGTTTGCCTGCTTCTACGCTGCGGCAGAGATATTGTATCTGCCCTCGGGATGGTCGTACCTGTTCTTCGAAGGCGGCATTACGCTGGTCGCGATTGCCATAGCCATGATTGTCGCCGCCATGTACTTCTTCGATATGTACACAGACCCGCGGGTTTCCTCCCGCATCGTTCTGGTGCAGCAACTCTGTCAGGCGCTGGGCGTTGCGATCATCGCACAGACGGTGGCAATCTACGTATTCCGGGATTGGACCGTACCCCATATCATGATGATCTACAGTGCGGGTTTAGCGCTGGCCGGCCTGCTTGCCTGGCGGTTAGCGTTTGGCGCGCTGTTGGGCCGCGTGGGCGGCCAAACCAAGCTGCTCTTCCTCGGACGAAACGATGCCGCGAGTGCGATTGCCACTGAGATCGCCCGCAACCCGAAGAGCGGCTACCGGGTAGTGGGGTTTCTGGAAGACGACTTCAGAAATTTGGCTGAAGTGGTGGAAGCGCAGAAGCCGAGCCTGCTTGTGGTTGGTCTGCAAGAACGCCGCGCCGCGATGCCGGTTGGGGAGCTTGTGGCATTGCGTTTGGCGGGGCTACAGATTGAAGAGGCGGGGACGACATTTGAAACGGTCTACGGCCGCGTGAGGCTGGCTGACCTCTCGGACCGCGAGATTTTGTTCTCGCGGTCGCTAGTCCCTCCAGCGGGGTCCCGAGGACTGGACCGTGCGTTCAGCTTCTGCATAGCGGCGGTAGCCCTTCTGCTTCTTAGCCCATTCCTGCTGGTGATGGCATTAGCTTTGAAATTGACGACACGTGAGAGCGTGTTAGTTGCTCTAACGCGCACCGGTCTTGATGGTAAACAATTCTCGATGTATCGGTTCCGCCGTGGCTTGCGCCCTTTTCAGGCGCTTCCTGAACTCTGGAATGTACTGAGAGGAGACATGGCGTTTGTGGGGCCGGCGCCGGAGGACGCCGAGGCCGCAACGCTCACCGGCCCGTTACCTTTCTACGAATACCGCCTTACCGTTCCGCCTGGACTTACCGGTTGGGCGCAGATCCACGGGGCGCATAACGATCGCGAACTCATGCTGGAATATGACCTGTACTACATCAAGCACATGTCCTTCGCGTTGAACCTATATATCCTGACGCATTCGCTCAAGGCCACCGCGAAGGCGTGACATACTGAAGCCAATGGCGCAGACGACCATCTCTCCGGCGCGGGAGACGGGTACAGACCAGGAAACCGGACACGAGCAAGTACCTCTATACCGGGTGGTTCTGCTGGATGACGACGATCACACGTACGATTACGTGATCGAAATGCTTCAGAAAATTTTTATCTTCAGTTCCGACGAAGCGCTTCGCCACGCCCAGGAAGTGGACCTGCGCGGCCGAACCGTGCTGATTACATGCGAACTACCGGAAGCGGAGTTTGGACGCGACCAGGTGCATTTGTACGGGCCCGATTGGAGATTGCCACGATCCAGTGGATCTATGGCGGCGGTTGTCGAGCCCGCAGGGTGACAGGCCAAGCGAAAAGCTAGCGGCCAATTGCCACAAATACGTTATTGCTGGTGGCGCCGTCAATCGAGAACTGTAACCCGATTTCGCTACCTAACGGAGTTCCTTCCGGCACACCGACGTTAATCTGATAGAGACCGACAAAGCCGGGCGTGAGACCGGAGTAATAGACTGGACCCGAAACAGGCGTTCCCGCGAAACCGCCCCCGAAGGTAACGATGGGCGTCGGTGTTCGCGCGAGGGGTTCCGCAGCGGGTGCAGCAGCACCATCGGCAACCGCTGGATCGGTGGCTCCCAAACCGATGCAGTACATCGTAAGGACGTCCCCGACCTTGGCCGGGTGACTGTTCAATCCCGCGGTAGCAGGTATGGGAAACGATCCGTCCTGATTCACGATAATCGCGTAATTCGCTATCCCCAAACGAAGGATGCGGGGAGCGCGCGCTTGAATCGTGGTGGTCACCGTATTTCCGGTCTGCCCGTTGTATTGAACACTGACTTGCGCGGTGCCGGGCTGGACGGCGGATGGCACCTGGAAGTTAATTTGTCCTGAGGACGTGTAATAAACGGGCGCAGGTAAATTGTTGACTAATACGCGAACTCCGCTGAGCGTAGATCCTAAAGGTAGAGAGGTGGCGCTAGTCGCAGTCGCCCCCGCTAGTTGAGACCCGAACAAAGATGCGATGGTTCCGGGAGCGAGTATCGGCTTAAAAGTAGTGTTGTCGACAACACCGCCGAAGCTGATATTGGGCGCGGTTGCAGTGGTAACTACGAACTGAATGGGAAGGGCAGCGGCCGATGTGTTGGCAGCGTTTGTAGAGAGAGTGACGGTTCCAGAGTAAGTTCCAGGTTGCAGTGAGCCGGGGTCCGCGGTAATGTTCACTTGACCATTTGCCCCCGTCGTCACACTCAGGAAATTACCGCCGCTACTTGTTGTCGCCGTCCCGCTCGCAATATTCAGGGCGGAGCCGGCAATCCCAAGGTTCGACGCCGTGTAAGTCTGGGACACTTTGCTCCCGCCTACCACGGCTGTAATCTTAACCGGCAGTGCCGATCCGAATGACAGGATGGGTTGATTCGTGATGTGCATCCGAACGGAAACGTTCTTGACGTCCGCCGGGTTCGCGCCACCGACCAGCGCAATGGTACCGGTGTAATCGCCCACGGCTTGTCCAGGCTGCGAAGTGACGGTTACCAGATACGGATAGAAGAAGCTGAAGCTTCCGTTTAGCGACACGGCAAGCCACGGCGCGCCGTCATTCGTTGTCACCGCGCCTACCTGACTCTGGGTTGGCAATGATTGTGTGGAGGACCCGCCGTTCGGCACCACATAGAAATCAAGCGTACTCGGGACGCCTCCGATGGTGACGGTGACCGAAATAGTCTGAGGGGCGTCAATGGCTCCCGGCGCATTTACCGTTACAAATTCGGTGTAGGTTCCCGATGTTAAAGACGCCGTATTCAAAGCGATCTGTAGAGTGTCGTTTGCAATGGTGGGCACAAGCCAGCTTGCGGACGCCGAAGCGCTCAGGGCCAAAGCACCATCGCCGATGTTCGTAATCTGCACGGCGATCGGCTGCCCATTGGTTCCCGACCCAATGTTTATCGGCCCAAAAGCCGTATTGCTCAGTTGCAGTTGCGGCGCTGCGTACAACGATGTCGCGCAGAAAGCCGTCAAGAGAAGCCAACGCTTCAATTCCATTCCAATGCTCCTTTTCGGTAAGCCCATAAATAGCCGGCGCACAAGATGCCCAGAAACACGGATACCTCCGCGACTCCGTACCAACCCAGCGCGCGATACCGCACGGCCCACGGGAATAAAAATATAGTTTCTACGTCGAAAACGACAAACAGGATAGCAACCAGATAAAAGCGAACATGGAAGCGACCGAACGAATCTGACGCAGATTTGATGCCACACTCATAGGGTTCACCCTTAACAGGATTCGGGTTCGATGGACGCAATAGCTTTGTAGCCAAAAGACTTACGGTAGGCAACAAAATGGCTAGGACAAGGAACAGAAAAAAAGGCAGATATTCTCGGGGCATGTTTGACGATTACTGTGTCGTTTTGGGTCAGTAAACGAAGCCAAGCTTGCGCAGCGTGGTTTCCGGTTCATCCCCTTCAAAACGCGTGAGCTCCGACTTTTCGCGCCCGTTCTGAATCGCAACGCCTCCCGGCGTTCCCTTCACGTTGAAAGTGGTTTTAAGTAGCGGCCAATCCGTGGAAAGCGGCTTATTCAAACCCGACTTGTTCATAAAATAGGGACCGAATTGGGGTTCCGTCACGGCCACACCGATCACTCTTGTATCTCCCCAGTTCAAAGTGGCCAATTTGCGAGCGGCGGCCAGGCAATGTAGACACGCAGGATCGAAGAAATACACGAATATCTTGCCGGACTGCAGACTGGCTTTTTGTCCGTCCACAGTAATGGACGCGGGAGCCGGTGTGCCCGTGACCCGTGCGGCAGTTACCCCGTAAGCAACGCCCGCAAAAACCGCGACCGATGCGAGGATAACTGCGGGAGCTCGAAACCCTTTGGGACGAACCGCCCAAACACCGGCCAAGCCCGCGAGACCAAGCATAATCGCGTCGCCGATGAAAAACCCTGGCCCTACGGCGCGCTTGACCCACGGGAAACAACTGCATTCCGCGCCCTGCAGCTCACGGTAGTAGAAACCAATGTAAAGCATGAACGCAACGAGTAATGCACCAGCCAGCATCGCACCCCATCGGCGATAACGAGGAATCAAGATCAGAACGCCTGCCAGGGTCTCCGAAATTCCAAAACCGATCGCCGCTGCCAAACTGAGAGCTTCGGGCACCTTCGCCTGAGCCATCCGCACGGCGGCTCCGGTGGGATCGGTAAGCTTCCAAAGTCCCGCCACCAGAAACAATAAGGCGATCAGTAGAGCCGCGGCTCCGCCTACCCACGTTTTCCACGCGGGCTTGGCAAATTCCGCTACCGGAAAGGCGACGCCGCTGGTGCTCATACCCTTCTATGGTACATGCCATACTGAGCTTCATGCGTTTTCTGGTAGCGCTCGCCGCTGTCTCGCTTCAGGCGCAAACCGCCGCCGACCTGGTAATTCGAAATGCCAATATTTATACCGCGGACCCGGGTCATCCGAAAGCGTCCGTTCTCGCCGTAAAGAACGGGAAAGTTCTCGCTATCGGAGAGCGCTTCGACGGATCGGCAACCCGCACCATTGACGCGCACGGAGCCATGGTGATGCCCGGATTTATCGATAGCCACGGACACATGGACGGCCTTGGAGACAGTCTGGAAATCATCGATCTTCGTGGCGTGCAATCCGAGGCCGAAGCTGCCGCGTTAGTGAAAAAAGCGGCCGCGACGGCTCAGCCAGGTGAGTGGATTCGCGGACGCAGTTGGGACCAGAATCTCTGGCCGGGGAAGGATTTTCCGACCAAGGCAAGCCTGGATGCCGCCGCGCCCCGCAATCCCGTCACACTCTCGCGCGTAGACGGCCATGCATCTTGGGTAAATCAGAAAGCGCTGGATTTAGCCGACGTAAATGGCCGGAGTGCTGATCCGTCAGGTGGGAAGATTCTCCGCACGTCGTCAGGTGAGGCAACTGGAGTTCTAGTAGATACCGCGCAAGGTCTTGTGAATCGCAAAGTGCCAAAGGCTTCGGCGGCAAAAGTTCGTGAGCATCTGGCGCGCGCAACCAGGGAACTCGCACGGCTTGGTATTACGTCCGTGCACGACGCGGGCGTAACGGCCGAAGCCCTGGACGGATACCGGTCTCTCATCGCGGCCCACGAGATGCCTGTTCGTGTAAACGCGATGATCGGCGGTGTTGGTCCATTGTGGGATACGTATGTCGCGAAGGGAATCGAGGTGGGCGACTATCTCACCGTTCGTAGTATCAAGTTGTATGCGGACGGAGCGTTGGGTTCGCGAGGCGCCGCACTGCTAGCGCCTTATTCGGACGACCCCGGGAATAGCGGCTTGCTGATCAATAAAGAAGAGTTGATCCGGCAGGTGGCGCGACGCGCAGTTGGCGGCGGATTTCAGGTTTGCACGCATGCGATTGGCGATGGCGGCAACCACGCTGTGTTGAATGCTTACGCAGACGCCCTGACTGCCGGTAACGACCGCCGGTTTCGCGTGGAGCATGCGCAAATCGTCGCGCCTGAAGATTTCGGGCGCTTCCGGAAGTACAACATCATCGCCAGCGTGCAGCCGACACACGCCACGAGCGACATGGGATGGGCGGAAACGCGCATCGGGCCAGAGCGCATCAAGGGTGCTTACGCCTGGCAAACGTTTCTAAAGCTGGGTGTTGTGGTGGCGAGTGGCTCCGACTTCCCAGTGGAAAAAACGAACCCGATTTGGGGGTTCTATTCCGCCGTGACGCGCGAAGACCACGAAGGCCTGCCGAAAGGTGGGTGGTACCCCTCTCAACGCATGTCGCGCGAAGAAGGGTTGAAGAGTTGGACGGAAGCGGGAGCTTACTCCGAGTTTGCGGAAAAGGTAAAAGGCACCCTTACCCCTGGTAAGTTCGCGGATTTTGTGATCCTCTCGGCGGACATCATGAAGATTCCCGAGCAAGAGATCTGGCGCGCGCGAGTCACCATGACGGTAGTCGGCGGGCGCGTCGTTTACTCCGAGTGAATGCTGCGTTCGCGCTGTTATTCTTGCTGGGGAGCGTT
Organism: uncultured Bryobacteraceae bacterium; assembly: GCA_964237255.1. Lineage (GTDB taxonomy): Bacteria > Acidobacteriota > Terriglobia > Bryobacterales > Bryobacteraceae > JALYXI01. Next base: position 3,067 of record CAXSIG010000138.1, on the reverse strand, counting down.
ACGACACTCCGGGATGGAGTGGAAGCGATTCCGGCGGGCGAGTGGCGATATGAGCTGTTTACTGTCGGCCCAACGCTACCCGCTGACCTGGATTGCGTATTCCGCGTAGACCTACCCGGTCAAGCGCGCGTAGAGTTGGTGACTCGCGAGAATCTACGGGCGCTCCTCCACCACGAAGAGTATGAGGCAATTGCGTCATCGATATCGGGAACGCTGCATCAGGAGATTGGAGTTCCCGGAACGTTTGCGCTGGTGATTGTAAACACGAACAAAACGCGAGCGGCCCGAATCGATTTGAAAGTGACCCTCGACACGACCGGACGATCCCTGATCAAAGCCAAGTACTTATCTCCCGAGCGCCGGATGACGGTGATCTTGGCAAGCTTCTTCGGTTTCCTGCTTCTGATTACCGTATCCACGCGCAAGCTGCTGATTGCGATGAGAAAGTAAGTTACTCCATTACTAATACTTTCAAAGAGGAACCCCGGTAGACGCGCTCGGTGGCTTTAACAAAGTCCGCCATCTTGGCTTCGGGGATGGTCATAAATTTCTGAGGATTGCGATCCGTCAAAGGAAACCATGAGCTCTGGATCTGCACCATAATGCGGTGTCCGGGCCGGAACGTGTGGCACACATCGGGCATGACGAACTCGATGTGCGCGGGCTGATTCGGCTGGAACGCCGCGGGTTTGGCAAAGCTCTCGCGGTACTTGCCGCGGAACGGTTCGCCTCGCACCATTTGCTGATAGCCCGCCATGTGGATGCGCGCGGGGTTCGGCTCCGGATCGGGATAATCGTTCGGGTAGACGTCGATTAGTTTCACGACAAAATCGGAATCGGTCCCGGAGGTGGACACGGTCAGGCTGGAGGTAATTGGCCCGGCAATGGTGACATCGCGATCGAGAACTGCTGTCTGATAAGTCAATACATCCGCACGGCGGCTGGCGAAACGCTGATCGTACGTCATATAGTCGCCTGGCATGCCGCGGCCGACTTCGCCGGTCACCGGAACGGGATGGGCGGGGTCGCTGACGTACTCGTCAAATTCTTTATCGGACGCGGGCGATTCAAACGATAGCTTCCCATTCGCGCCGAAATAGAGTTGCTTGGGTTTGGCCTGAGCAGGCGGCCATTGCTCGAACTTCTCCCATTGAGCGGTTCCCGTTTCGAAAACCCAAGCCTTCGGGAATTTTACGTCGCCCTTTCCCTTCAGGTTTTTTATAAAGAACGGAAGCTCGATTTCTTTCCGAAAGTATTCGCCGGTTTTCGAACGGAAATCCAGATTGCCTAGCTTGTCGCCATCGCCGCGCGACCATCCGCCATGCGGCCACGGGCCCATGACGAGCGTATCGGGCGAGGTCGCCCCACCAGCTTCGAGTGAACGATACAACTTGAGTGGGCCGGATAAGTCTTCCGCATCGAACCACCCGCCGACAAACAGTGCCGCCGGAGTAATGTGACGCATGAAAGGCGCCAGTGCGCGATTGGACCAGAACGGGTCATATGCATCGTGCTTTAGATTGTCGTTCCAGTAAGGATTTTCATTCTTCAGATATTTCTCGTTCGCGTTCGCGAGCGGCCCCATATCGAGATAGAAGTTGTATTCGTCGGGCGTACCCATTTCGAAGCGCGCCTCGTTGCGATTGGGGCGCGCGGGCTCCGGTCCACGTGGTTTAAAACTGGAGTAGAAGCCGAAGTTCGCCGCGAGGAAGAAAGCTCCGTTGTGATAGGAATCGTCGCCGTTTCCGACGTCGCCCATGGGCGCTTGCGGCGAGGAAGCTTTCAGCGCAGGGTGCGCATCGATCATGCCGAACGCCGTATAAAAGCCCGGGTAAGAAATGCCCCACTGGCCAACCTTACCGTTGTTATTTGGAACGTACTTGATCAGCCAATCGACGGTGTCATAGGTATCGGTGCTCTCATCCGTATCTTTCGGGCCGTCAAATTTCGTTTTGTGAATGGGAACATCGATGAATGTGCCTTCGGACAGGTAGCGGCCGCGAACGTCTTGATAGGCAAAGACGAACGTCTCTTTGGTGAAGAGATCGCTTGGGCCAAGAAAGGTTCGATAATTATCGACGCCGTAGGGCGCTACCGAATACGGGGTCCGCTGCATAATAATAGGCCATTGTTGCGAGCGATCTTTCGGGACATAAACGCTGGTGAAGAGCTTCACGCCATCCCGCATGGGAATGTGAAAGTCGTACTTTGTATAGTGCGCGCGGGTGTATTCGGCCTGCTTGCGCTGATCGTCCGAGGCGGGCGGTTGCGCGAAGAGGGATGCTGCGAAGAAAAGAAAAAGCGTGGACCTCATTTTGGAGCCGATGGTAGCAAACTCCGGCTTATTGCGCCTGAATTGGTAAGAGCTCCGCCTCGTTCCGTTTCGCTAATCCGGCCATCGCCTCTTCGCGTACGATCTCGACCGAATCAGTCAAGCGCTCAGTAAGTGCGGCACGAATCTCGGGCGAATCGGCGTTGCTCTGGGTACCAAGCCCGAACGTGGCCCAATCGCGAACATCCGCATCGGCATCCTTCATTAGGACCGTAAGTTCTTGAATGGCGGTATTGTGGTCGGCATAACACCCAAACGCAAACGCAGCTGCGAACCTGACTTCGGTGTCTTCGTGTGTCGCTTTCGGTACGATGCGCGGCAGTGCACGTTCATCGCGCAAAATGTCCGAGACCGATGATGGCGGCTGCCAGCGAAACTTCGTGCTGTTCATTGAGAGCCATCCGGCGTAGCGTCTGGAAGCGTTCGTCGCGATAGAGCTTGTTGGCATCTCTCGAAGAGTTGCTCAGTTGACCAAGCACCAATGCTGCGACGTACCGGTGGCGCGAGTCGCTCTCGATACTCCAGGCGAGTGCCGTCTCCAGAACCTCCTGTGTTGCCAAAACGCACAGCTCACAAATCGCTTTCCGCCAACGCTCATCCTCTTGATCGTCTTCCAGAGCCTTGGCAAATAATACGCTTGCATCGAAATTCGCAGGGCGATCCTCATTCATGACCGAAGCTGTCTTAATTGGATCCGCTGTCCCTACAATTATTCATTCAACCGCAATGCATCGC
>CAXSIG010000137.1:9615-9881 GCA_964237255.1 uncultured Bryobacteraceae bacterium | reverse complement strand
AGTCGCTTACCTTCCGCGTCAAATGAGAGAGTCTCGCGGGCGTCGACCTGAGGTTTAACCAAGCGGTGTTTTGGTGGACGACGGGGGGATCGAACCCCCGACCTCTGCATTGCGAACGCAGCGCTCTCCCAGCTGAGCTAGTCGCCCACGCGACGATTACAATATAGCATGATGACGGACTCCGAACTGCTCGGTCGCATGCAGCGCGAATGGGACGCGCGGGCGCTGGAAAACGCGCGTTTTTACGTGAACACCGCCCAGGAAAA
>CAXSIG010000137.1:3451-9545 GCA_964237255.1 uncultured Bryobacteraceae bacterium | reverse complement strand
GAAGTTTTGACGGACATGATCAATATCTGCCAAGGCAAGGATCCGAAGCAGATGACCGTACTTGAAATCGGGTGCGGCGTGGGACGAGTGACTCGCGCTCTTGCCGAAGTTTTCGGGACCGTTCACGGGGTAGATGTTTCAGGTGAGATGGTCAGGCAGGCAAAGGAGGCGAATCGCGAAGTCCCGAACGCGTTCTTTCACCAAAACAACGGTACCGATCTTAGCGTGCTGGGCGACGTCCCAATCGATTTCGCGTTCTCTTCGATTGTCTTCCAGCATATTCCCAGCCGTGAGGTAATTCAGACTTATGTATGCGAAGTAGCCCGGCTGCTTCGGACAGGCGGGCTCTTCAAATTTCAGGTTCAGGGCGACGCGACCTTAGCCACCGACGCGCACGACACGTGGCTGGGCGTGCCCTTCTCCGACAAGCAAGCCGTGGAGCTTGGCGAACGTTGCGGGTTCGAACCGCGCCATCGGCATGGAGCCGGCGGGCAATACTTTTGGCTATGGTTTTTTAAGCGCTAATCGGCACTGTTCCGCCGGTTATCCCAATACTTCTTCATTCGCTGCGAGACCTCCGAGCGCGCTGTGGCGTCCATCGACTTTCGTCCTCGACGGGGGCCTGCCGGCGGTTGCACCGCCGGACCACCCGCTAACGTCAATTGTTCCAGCGATTCGACTATCTGTGTCAGTCGCTTACGTTCTTCCAGCAGTTCCCGAATGATCTGATGCAGATCCATCTTGCGCCTCCGCGGCCTATTTGGTGACGAAGGGCCAATGCGCGATGTAGTGCAAATGATACTTGAGCGTCGCATAGTAGCCCATAGCAGCCAATAAGACCAGGATAATCAAAGTTATCAATAAGATCATCTTGACCGGCATACGACGGTTTTCGCGACGGAGCACCAGCAGGTAACTGGCGAAGATGCCGATGTAGAACAGCAGGATCATCGGCGTCGCGAATAACATCAGGTTAAAGATGTCGGGGGTCGGCGTGATTACCGCAGCCAAGATCACGATGCCAAGGATCGCGTAACGACTATGGCGGATCAGGAAGGATGGATTCACCACTCGCAACAGGGTCAGAAGGAAAATCAAGACAGGGAGTTCAAAGACGATTCCGATGCCGAGCGTGACGTTTACGAAGAGGTCAAAATATTCGTTGATCGAGATCAACGGAGTGACATTATCACCGACCGCAATGCCCAGCAGAAACTCCAAACCGAAGCGAAACGCGACAAAATAGGCGAACAATCCGCCCAAAATAAATAATCCCGCTGATGAAATCACGAACGGGGCGGCCAAACGGCGCTCTTTCTTGTAGAGGCCAGGCGCGATGAAGGCCCACACCTGATACAAAATCCAAGGCGAACTGAGGAAGACGGCGACCAGCGTTGGGAGCTTAAACCAGATCACGTTGAAGGCTTCCATCGGCTGAATTTGGGACAGATGCGGCGGACTGACTTTCAAATGGATCAGCGCCGCCACTGCGGGAGCGCTTACGATTCGCCAGAGTTCATTGCAAAAAGTGAGGCTTATGGTGAACGCTACGGCAATACCAACCAGCGATAGCAGAATGCGCTTGCGCAATTCCTCTAGGTGACCCATGAAGGACATGCGGAGCATGCCATTCTCCTCCTCGTCTTCGGGATCCTTGGTTGATTCTTTCGGCGGCTGGGGTGGTTTCGGCGGAATCGCGGGCGTCAAAGAAACAGGGGGGGGCGTGTAGGGCGGCGCAGCTGGTTGATCCGCCGGGTCGTAGGTGTAGGCTTCGTCGTAATAGTGATAGGTCGACGAATTGTCTGTAGTTTGTTCGTGGCTGACGTGCGGTGTCTCACCGGGAGACACGGGCCCGCCAGAGGGGGATTGCTCCCCCTGCTGGTCTTCCGGCATTCTTGTTAACTCTTAAGTGCGTGCTCCGTTGCGGGTTCGGGGGCGTGGTGCGATTCCGTCATAACGGGTTCATGGTACGAACCGCTGGCGACGGTGCCTTCCAGTGCCGGTACATGACCGGCGACAACGGGAGTCGATTCAGCGCCCTGAAGTGCGGATGCGCCTGGTATGGTCGATGCTTCAAGTGCGGGGTGGTCCTCACCATGTTGGTTTGAATCATGATGATTGGAATCGTAGGAAGAGTAATCGTAATTGTAATTGTCGTGATACAGACTGTTGGTAACTTCCTTGATCGATTCCGTTTCCCGCTCTAAGGTCTTCATTTCGCGATCGAACGTGTTCTTCAGTTCGTTTTTCGCCCGATTGAACTCGGTCAGAGCTTTACCCAACGTCTTACCAAGCTCAGGCAACTTCTTCGGCCCGAACAGCAGCAAGGCGAGGATAAAGATGAACATCATCTCGGGATAGCCTATGGGACCCATCTATACTCTCCGGTTTTATTGTAAGGGATTCTGGGATTCGATGCGGCTTGACCGACTATAAATCAGCCATTCAGGATCTCATCAAGGGTGAAGGGATTCTTCTGAGGAAAACTCTTTAGACCAGTTTCGATCTCCGTGTATTGCCGACCTTCCGTGTACAAATCGTCCAGCTTTTCGATCAACGTGCGCTTCAGGCTGGGCGACTCCTGAAGAAGGTGATCCAGTTCTTTGCGTTGAACGGCGACGGTCAGGTCCCAGCTTCTGGTTTGTTTGTCCGGTTGAAAACGGATCTTAAGGAGATGGGTGATCAGAGTTGCGCCTCGGCTTTGCAGCTCCCTCCGGGCATTCGCAGCCATCGACTCTAACTCCTCCGCAAGCTGATCGCGATGGTCCTGAGTCAAAGGCATGCCGCGGCGCAGCATGTCCGCACCGGTAAGCGCCCACTCGGCGAGATCAGTTTCGTAGAGCGTTTCGGCCATCTAATGGAAGTTTACGATTTTTGCGAAGCTTTGCGGATCCAGGCTGGCTCCGCCGACCAGCGCGCCATCGATATCGGGAGCGTTCATCAGCTGCAAGGCGTTGTCCGGCTTAACGCTGCCGCCATAGAGGATGCGCAGGTTGTCCGCGGCGAGGGGGCCGAAGAGTTGTTTGGCTTCGCGGCGCAGGATGCCATGCGCTTCGGAGGCGATTTCGGGTGTCGCGGTCTTGCCGGTGCCTATGGCCCACACCGGCTCATAAGCCATCAGGATCTTCTCGAACTGGTTGGGGGCGAGACCGCCGAGGCCGCCCGCAAATTGGTTCACCAGAACCTGTTCGGTCTCACCGCTCTCGCGCTGTTCCAAGTGCTCGCCAACGCAGACGATCGGCGTCAGACCGTAATCGAGCGCGGCCATGGTTTTTCGGAGAACGTCTTCTTCGGCCTCGTGAAAGTATTGACGGCGCTCGCTATGGCCGACGATTACGTGGGTGCATCCCAACGACTGGATCATATATCCGGACACCTCGCCAGTAACCGCGCCTTCTTTACCCCAATAGAGGTTCTGTGCGCCGACGGAGATGTTTGTGCCTTTCACTTCCGCCAGGGCGGCCGGCAGGTTCACGAAGGGCGGGCAGATCACAATCTCGCAGGGCTTGGCATGTTTCACCAGCGGTTTGAACGTCTCAAAAAAGGCGCGCGTCTCATGCGGGGTCTTGTACATTTTCCAATTCCCCGCCATTACTTTCTGTCTCATAGAAGCTGTTGTAGAAAACTTGTTCCGTGTTCGACGCGCACGCCGAAATTCTGGGCGACGGTCTGGCCGATATCGGACAGCGTGGCACGGGTACCGAGATCGTGTCCTAACGGCTTGTCCGGATTGTAGGCAAGGAGCGGCGTGTACTCGCGGCTATGGTCGGTAGATGCCGTGGTGGGGTCGCAGCCGTGGTCGGCACAGAGAATGAGCAGATCTTCGGGCTCCAGTTGTTCGAGGAAGCCGCCTAGCCAGCGGTCGAACTCCTCGAGAGCGGCGGCGTAACCTTCCACATCGTTTCGATGGCCATAGACGGAATCGAAATCGACAAGATTTGTGAAGATGAGGCCGCGCTCCACCTCGTTCAGTTGGTGCGCTGTTTGCACCATGCCGTCCGCGTTGCTCTTGGTCTTGACATGATCTCGAATGCCACGGCCGAGGAAGACATCGAAGATCTTGCCGACACTGGTGACGGGGACGCGCACGTCTTCGAGACGGTCGAGCAGCATACCGCGAGGGGGAGGGACGGCGTAATCGTGGCGATTCGCGGTCCGGGCGAACTCGCCGGGCGATCCGGTGAAGGGTCTGGCAATCACGCGGCCGACCTCATAGGGGCCGCGCAGGATGCCTCGGGCCGTTTCGCAGATTTTGTAGAGTTCCCAAACCGGGATTACGTCTTCATGCGCGGCGATCTGAAAGACGCTGTCGGCGGACGTGTAGACGATCGGGCTGCCGGTGCGCATGTGTTCCTCGCCCAGCTCCGCCATGATTTCCGTACCGGACGCGGCCTTATTGCCGATGGTCGCTCGGGCGATCCTTTCTTCAAAAGGATGGAGAACTTCGCGCGGAAATCCGTCCGGGAATAACGGGAACGGTTTCGAAAGATGAATACCCGCCATTTCCCAGTGGCCTGTGGTGGTGTCCTTGCCTGGCGAGGCGAGCGCGCATTTACCGAATGAAGCCCGAGGCTGCACGGCAGGAGGAACATTCGCCAACCGCTTTAGATTGCCCAGCCCCAGAGCCGCAAGGTGCGGGACATTCAGCGGGCGGAGGCGGTCGATGTTGCCGAGCGTGTCGCTATTCGGGTCGTCGCCGAAATCCGACGCGGCATCGGGCATGGCGCCTGCGCCAACGCTATCGAGAACTATCCAAATCACGCGTTTGAACACTTCCTCGAATGTAGCAAGATCGGCGTCGGAAGGCCGGGGTTGACAACGTTGCTACGTTTGGCGATACTACGTAACACGTAGTAACCATGTCAGACCCCGGATTGCTCATCCTGCTCAGCCTTTCCGATGAGGACAAGCACGGCTACGCGATGGCCGAAGATATCGAACGGTTCGCGGGCGTCCGGCTTGGGCCGGGGACCCTGTACGGGGCGATCACGCGGCTCGAAAAGCAGGGATGGATCAAGCCTGTCACCGCGGCAGACCGCCGGCAACCGTATCGTCTAACAGGGTTGGGCAAGAAGCATCTGGAGGCCGAAATGTCCGCTTTGCAGCAACTGATCAAGACGGGGCTGGGCAGGTTGAAATCGGCATGAGGACGCTGCAGAAGATTCTTGCGCGGATCTACCCGCCGGGGTGGCGCTCTCGCTACGGCGACGAGTTCGACGCGATGCTCGACCAGACGGAGCCGCGTTTTCGAAACCTGATCGATATCACAAAAGGAGCGTTGGCGATGCATTTCGGCGAGTGGAGTTACCTGCGTTGGGCAATTGTTTTTGCCGCGATTGGGTTGGTTGCCGGCGGACTGGGGCAGTTCGCGTTGGAGGACAACTGGCAATCGCGAGTAACACTCAAGTTTCCTTCGGCCGAGAAGGCGAATCAGGCGAGGGATTTTTTGTTGAGCAGACCAACGATGGCGGAAGTCATGATGCGAAGCGGTATCTACTCCGGTGAACGGGACCACATCCCACTGGAGGACGTAGTACAACACATGCGCCGAGACTTGCGAATGGAACAAGTATCGTCCACCCAATTCATCTATGCGTTTCGCTACCGGACGAGGGATGGTGCAAAAAGCACTGCGGCTTACCTTGCGACTCACGCGATGGACGAGCGATTTGGGGCGTCCGTAACAGATCCGCCGGATTCGCTACGGATTCCCGCTTCTCGCTACCTGCTGGTTGGTGTTACTACTTTATGTGGGATTTTGCTGGGGCTCTTCGTCGCGGCTTGCGCGCATCGATATCGACGTCCCAAATCGCTCTCGCACTGAGAGCGCGCCAAGCGCAATCAATGTAAGCGTGCTAACCCACAGTCCAAGCGTCCCTGTTCTTGGCCGGTAGTGGAATTCGATATTGTGCGTTCCTGGCGGAACGATTACGCCTCGAAAGGCCACGTTGACCAGTCCCACCGGCACCTCTCGGGCGTCGATTCGCGCGCGCCAGTTGGGATGCCAGCTGTCGGATAAGATTAGAACCGCAGGCGCGCCTGAGTTGGTCCGTATATCGACTTGCGTGTTTCGGTAACTCTGAATCACGGCGCT
>CAXSIG010000137.1:0-3405 GCA_964237255.1 uncultured Bryobacteraceae bacterium | reverse complement strand
GGCGTCCTAGTTCCGGGTCTGCCGGGAGCCGATCGCTTTCCGCGACCCCGGGCACCAGGTAAGCGCGCGGCAAAGTGTTTTCCGATTCGAAGACCACGCGCACCGGATCTTCGGAAAAGCGTTTTAGATGCAGACCTTCCAGTTTCTCAATGGCACGGGTTACCTGTTTGTCCACGATGACGAATCGGACATTGGCGGCAGCAAGAGAGGCACTGGTGAATCGTAATGCGCTATCGTCATCCAGCGTTTCGAATAGTCCCCGTCCGATGTAGCGGTCGAAAAACATCAGATAGGGAGGAACGATGACCAGACCCATGGCCCCAAGTTGGGGAATCTGAGTTGCGCTTCCCCAATCGGGCAGAAGTCCGGAACGGCCGATGTTTAAGGCTCTGCCCTTGTCGGGAGTGGTAAGCCGATCTTTCACCGCTTGAATCGACAGAGGGAGGTCGGAGCCCCGCGTGGAACGGCGTGGACGCAGGGTGTTCATGTAATATGCGCCCTCTGCCGCAATACCCGCTGCAAGGGCAACTGCAACAAATCGCGAATGCTTCGCGGAGAGGAGCAGGTGGATGGATGCTAGGCAGCCAAACAGGAACGTCGCCAGGAACACCCAAATCGCAGGAGGTACAGGGGCGGCGGTCTGTCGGTTCAAATCAAGCCATACGAACGACGCTATGACCAGAGACGCCGCGGCGCCGAATCCGATTTCGCGTCCCCTGCCGCGATTCTCGATTCCGAACGCGACCAGGATGGATAGCGGCAAGCCTGCCAAGGCCGGCCAATATTCCGGGCGGGTGATGTTGAAAAGGGGGAGTCGTCCGATATAGCTAAACGGAGGGATCGCGAACATTTGCCCCACCGTTACGATCACCAGAACTGCCGCGACTACAACGATCGCGGTAAGCGACCGCTCGCGCTGCTTTCCGATCCCGCATCCCGCGACGAGGAAAGCAACTACGCCGATGTGATTTAGTCCGGGGTCGCCCGCGAGAGGTGGGAGATTCTTAGGCGTGAAGAAAGACAGCACGCTTCGGATCGCGTAATGGTATTCGGCACGACTGCTGTAGAAGACACCGATCGGCGCGTAGCGGAGTTGCGCTTCGAAGATGGGCAGATAGAGAAACGCGATCAGACCAAGGCCGATGGGAAGAACCGCAAGCTGTGGCGCAACGCCGCGTAGTCCTTGGCGGAGCGACCCGCTGCGCGCAAACGTAGCGGTGAGCGCGATGGCATAGCACGCAAGAGTCGCGAGCGCCATGGGAGGAAAAATTGTAATGGCGAGCATGCCGGCCTGCACTATCCCCGCTTGTGCGATCCGAGCGAAGGTAGGTCGTTCGGCGATTCTCAGCAGGGCGAGGAGCAACAGGGGAGCGAGAAGATATGGTTGGCCGATTGCGCTATTCAGGTTCGCGAGCGCGAACCCGTTCAGGAGATACGAGGCCGCAGCTGCGCAAGCGCCGAGAAATCCAATGTCCAGGTAACAATTTACGGATCGGATCAGCGACAACGCGCAAAGAAAGCAAGCTGCAACCAGCACGAATGAAATGGCGGAGGATGAGCCGCCGAAAACGGCCGACGCTAAGACCACCGGCGAAAATGGTACGCCGTATAAACCTTCCGGACCCATTCTGCCGGACGAGCTATATGGATCCCACCAGGGAGATTCTCCGGTTCGCATGCAGTACGCCATGAATCGGATGGCGGGTTGCATCTGCCAAGCGGCGGAGCCTAAGTCACCCCAGGAATCGCCAATGGTTCGGCCTGCGGACTCCGGATAGAGGGATCGGGGTGCGGCCGGATTTTGATCGGGCCAAAGTGTTGGACTGTAGTCTAACGGCGCAAGGGAGGCACCTTGGAAGAGGACGTCCGCGAACAGAAGAACGATCAGACCGCAAGCCGCCAACGCGCACTTCGCTAAAGAGGCGGGTTGACGACGGTTGGCCACGGACATTCGATTTTAGCCGGATGATAAAATCGACGGTACATGCAATCCCGCCGCAACTTTATCGGTAAGGTCGCAACCGGACTTGGGACGCTCGCCGCGTCGTCTGTCCTGGGTGCGAACGACCGTGTGCGGCTCGGTATCATCGGCGCGGGCGATCGCGGAATGCAGGACCTTCGCGATGCCGTCGCTTGCCCGAACACGGAGTTGGTGGGAATTGCGGATGTTTATACGAAGCGATTAGAGGATGCGAAAGCAGTCGCTCCGAACGCGAAGACATTCCTGAACTATCACGATTTGCTGAACGATGCCTCGGTGGATGCGGTAATCATTGCTACGCCTCAGCATCTGCATGCCGAGCACTTCATCGCGTCGCTCGAAGCGGGCAAACACGTGTATCAGGAAAAGACGATGGCGTTCACGGTCGAGCATGCGAAGGCAATGCGTGCCGCTTACGTGAAGTCGCAGGAGGGTTCGACGCCCCGTGCGATTCAGATTGGGCATCAGGCTTGTTCGTCGGGACAGGTGCTGGACGCCACGAACTTTCTGCAATCGGGCGGCTTGGGCAAGGTAACCGCGATTCACTCTCACATGTATCGCAACACGCCGCATGGGAAGCCGCAGTGGTCGCGGCCTGTGTATCCCGACATGAATGCGGAGAATATCCTTTGGAAATCATTCCTGGGCGACGCTCCCGCACAGGAGTTTGACGCGAATCGCTACGTAAATTGGCGGTTTTTTTGGGACTACTCCGGCGGCAATGTTTATGAAAACATGTGCCACCAGATTGCGTTCTGGTACAAGGTGATGAACCTTCCGGTGCCGCATGCGGTGAACATGAGCGGCGGCCTGTATCTCTGGAAAGATGGGCGCGAAGTGCCGGACACCATGAATGTGGCGATGCAGCATGACGACATGCTGTTTACCTGGGATTCGGGCTTCGGCAACAACCAGCTTGGCGTGAGTGAAGAGGTTCTGGGTACGGACGGCACGATCTCGAAGTCACAGCAGATTCGGTACACGCCGCAGAAAGTGAATCGTCCCGAGGCCCGTGAGTTGAACGGCAGCGCGCCGACAGCGCCGCGTGCGCATATGCAAAACTTCATCGACTGCATCCGCTCCGGACGGCAACCGAACTGTTCGTTCGACGTAGGGTATCGCGTATCGATCGCGTGCCGCATGGCCGTGGATAGCTATCGCCAGGGCCGCACGGTGAAGTGGGACGCGGCGCAAGAAGCCATCGTTTAGTGGATTTCGAATACACTCCCGATCAAATTCAACTCCGCCGTGAGGTGCGCGATTTCGCCCGGCGTGAGATTGCACCGCACGTCATGGAATGGGATGAGGCGCAGCAGTTCCCCGCCCCGGTTGTGAAGAAGCTTGGCGAGTTGGGCTACATGGGGTCCATCTTTCCCGAGGAACTGGGCGGCGCGGGACTTGGGTATGTCGAGTACGCCATCATC
>CAXSIG010000136.1:8512-9936 GCA_964237255.1 uncultured Bryobacteraceae bacterium | reverse complement strand
GGAGCGCGGGCCTGCCATAGCGGCGGGATGGCTGCTTGTTTCTTCTCTGCTAACTGTTCCGGCGTACCTTTGGCACGTCAACCGATTCCGTTCCGCAGGTCCGTTCTTCCTGTTGATCTGCGCTCTGCCTTTTGTAGCGGTAGCGGCCCTTGGGTATGCTTTTTATCTTCGGAAGTGGGTACAGACTTTAGAGTTGGCATTGCTGCTTCAGTTACCCGCAATGTCATGCCTGGTTTTGCAGCCTCGCGCTTTCCTTTCGCTGATTGTAATTTCAGCCGCTGCCTTGGTCTTGGGCGACTGCCTCACAACTTGGATGGGCTTTGAAGCCGAAGACGCGCCCATCGCGCTGGCTTGCGGGTTCGGGATGCTTGTCCTCATCGGGTCGGCGTTAGGGAAAGCCGGACTGCTGTATCCACTTGCCGTCTATCTCTTGATGGGGGCCTGTATATGCCGCGCGTGGTTCGTTCGAAAGCGACTGTTAAACTGGCTCTCGCTCCCGTTTGCCAAGTGGCATCGCGGTGAGGAGTTGGGTGCACCGTTAACCGGCGTCGCCGTTTTTTTTCTCATTCTGTTTGTAGCCTGCGGCTTGCTACTGGCATTGGCCCCGGTCACGACCTTCGATGTCATGCTCTACCACTTTCCGCTCGCAAAACACTACTTAGAGACACACGCGATAGAGCCCGTAAAAACTATTTCCGAATCGTATTATCCACAAGGCTCGGAAGTTCTGCTTTCGTTCGCGTTCGCATTGGGAGCTGAGCCGGCCGCGCGATTCCTGATGCCGTTACTTGGCGTGATCATGCTGTGGATTCTTGTCCGAATCGCCAGATGCGCCGGTCTTGGTCGCGGTGTGGCGGTTTTAGGCGCGTCGATCGCGGCTACCTTCCCGTTCCTTCAATGGACCATGAGCGTTGCGAAAGACGACGCAGCTCTGGCTTTGTTTCAAATTGCCGCCCTGTACAGTTTCCTGCAATGGCAAAGCAAGCGTGGCGCGCGATGGTTGATCCTGATGGCTTTTTTTCTCGCGCAGACTGCGGGAATCAAACATGTCGCGATTTTCGGTTTGGCTGCGATGGCGCCGCTGTTTCTTTTTGCATGGAAGCGCGAACGCTTTGCTCTGCGCATCATGGCCGTAGCGACGATTTTATTTTGCCTTACCGGCTTGTTTTGGCATTACTTTAATTGGAGACTGACAGGAAGCCCCGTTTACCCACTAAACGCTTCCGTAGCGGTGCACAGTCCCGCAGCGGAGCATACCCATCGACTGACCCGTGCGGTGGTGCGGTATACAACTATGCCCTGGTATTTGTTGTTCCACGGTGAGAAGTCATTCGAATCGATCTCTCCGAATCCACTCGGCGTGTTCTGTTTTCTATTTTTGCCCGTCATCTTTCTTAGGTGGCGTTCGGTACAAGGCCACTCGC
>CAXSIG010000136.1:7047-8502 GCA_964237255.1 uncultured Bryobacteraceae bacterium | reverse complement strand
GCTGCGCTTGGCCTGCTTTTGCTTTGCCTTAGCTTACATCGCTTACTGGGCGACACTCGTGAGCACGCTGCGATACGCGATCGTACCTTTTGCTTTGTTAGCCGTTGCGCTTGCGGCGTCCATCGCGCGACTCGTCGCGAATTCGCGAGCGCTGGTCCGGACCTCGGTTTTAATCTCCTCCGCATACGGATTTCTTTTCTCGTTGCTTGTGGTACTGACCATTGAAACAAATACCTCCCAGGCGGCGGTTCTACTCAAGCGGATTACGCCGGAGGAATACCTGGATCGTGTAATCCCGGCGGTACAACCGCTGTTTCGGCTTGCCCGCGAGGCTCCTCACGTTTCCACATTCGGAGTGGCGTCGTGCGCCCGATATTACGCGCCGGACCCAATGAACTTTGCCTGCGTTCTGTGCGAAGAAAACTGCAGATTGGAGGAGATCTACTATTTTCTCGATAACAAGGAGCATGAGTATGTCATTGTTCCCTCTGGGTTTCCATTCGAAGCTGTTCGGGCTGCAATAGGAAAAAGGTATCGAGCAACTCTTGTCGCCGAAGAAGGGAATTTCCAGATCTTGAAAATGGGTAAGGAGCGCTAAGTATGCCCGTCGATCCGGAAATTTTCAAAGACTGGGATGCCGCGAGCTACGATCTAACCGCTGAACGGTTTCACTATTGGACGGAGCGGGTGACAACACCGGTGGCCGAACGTTTGGCGAAGATCACTCAAGTGCACACGGGACATCGTGTTCTGGATGTGGGTACTGGTTCCGGGGCGGCGGCGCTCGCGATAGCGAAAATCGTGCCTTGCCAAATTCTAGGAATCGATCTTTCAGAGGGAATGCTGCAACATGCCCGAAATCGGGCGGACTTGTTGGGAATGAGCGAGAACGTTGAATTTCGCCGCATGGACGCGGAGCGGCTCGACCTGCCGTCCGAATCTTTTGACGTGGCGGTCTCTCTTTTCTCCCTGCTTCACTTTCCCGATCGGGCACGCGCACTTCGCGAAATGTTTCGCGTCTTGAGACCCGGGGGGCGGCTGGTCATTGGCGTCGGTGCTGGGATTCGATTTTCTCTTTCCCAAACCCCGTTTCTCTGGGGTCGAGTTCTGGATCTCCTCCGAAAGGCGCAAGGACGCTTACTCGCCGCACCGGATTCCCTAGATCGCTACGTCGAACGGCGATTGCCCGAAGCTGACTGCGAAACGTCTCACCAGTTGAACCAGCCGCTACAACACTTGCTTCTGCAAATTGGGTTTCGGGAGTCGAAGCAATATCGAATTGGCTTTCGTCATCGCATCGATAGCTCTGCGGAGTTCTGGGATTTGCAGACGACATTCTCAAGCGTCGTTCGCAAAAGGCTACAAGCGGCGCAAACGGATAAGGTGGACGCGCTACGAGCCGACTTTCTCCGCAGGTGCAACGCGGTTCTCGCGCGCGGCGGAGAGTTGATTTAT
>CAXSIG010000136.1:6752-7037 GCA_964237255.1 uncultured Bryobacteraceae bacterium | reverse complement strand
GTGATCCGGCGTTTCGTTACGCTTGGGTCGGGTGAAGCGGTCGCACGTGTCCTGTTCTTGGGCGCCTTTGTGCTCATCGCCCGGGTACTCGGCAAAGAGGCGCTTGGGCAGTTCGGCGTCGCACTGTCTGTCGCCGCTTATCTCGTGCTGATCGTGCAACAAGGGTTCGACCAAATTGCGGTACGGGCCATCACTCGCCATCCCGAGTTGCTGGAACGATATGTGCGGGGCTTGCTTGGCTTGCGTTTAATTATCGCCGCGGCCGTATATGCGGTGTTGTTATTG
>CAXSIG010000136.1:0-6742 GCA_964237255.1 uncultured Bryobacteraceae bacterium | reverse complement strand
TACCTGCTTTACTGCGGCGGCCAACCCGCGATGGGCATTTCAAGTCATTTCTCCTTACCGGTATTCCATTGCAAGTGTTCTCTCTCAGATTGTCGTTTGCGGAGGCGCGGTTGTCGTGTGGATGGGTTCAGGAATATATTGGGCAGCCGTATTCTTTGTCGGGGGCGATCTTGCGGCAACGCTTTATTTACTCGCCGCGATTCGCTCCCAATCCAAGTCCACACCCGCTTACGATCCAAGCTTCTGGCGTGAGATCGTCCAGGAGTCATGGCCGTTATCGCTGAGTTCGTTCCTCGGGATTCTGGTTTACAACTTCGACATTCTTGCACTCGGATGGCTGGCGACACCTGCCGATACGGGCCTATATCTTGCCGCGTATCGTTGCGCTACGGTGTTTTCTCCCATGCTCTCCATCTTGCAACTCAGCATCTTGCCGGATTACGCGCGGGCGTATCCCGATCGAACACGATTGAGCGAGGGGCTCAAGAAAGTGGCGATTCCCTCCTTGGCGCTCGCGATCGCGGTCGCCTTAATATTTTCTCTGTTTCCCAACCTATTACTGCGCCTACTATACGGGAACGATTACACGGCCGGAGCGACACTGCTTCGCGTCCTGGCGTGGAGCTTACCGGCGCAGGCGTTGCGGTCCATATTCCGGCAATCGCTGATCGCGGCATCGCTGCAACGTTGGGACACGGTCAACATGGCTTGCGCCGCGGCCACCAGCGTTTCGATTGACCTCGCGCTTATTCCTCGCATCGGACCCCTGGCGTGCGCGATTGCTACGGTTGCTTCGGAATTGGTGCTATTGATTCTTTCGTCAGCCGTTATCAAAAGTAGAATTTTCGGAAGTAAAGCCCTCCTGGTAAGTAAACTAGAATAACGTGGCTGATGGTCAAGTTCCGGCAATATCGGTCATTATTCCCTGTCATAACGCTGAGATCCATTTACCCCAAGTCTTATCAGCGCTGACCGCATCGCGCCACCCCGCTCTCGAAATACGTGTTGTCGATGATGGTTCAACGGATCGCTCTCGCGATCTGGCTCATGAGTGTGGAGCGACGGTCACCCGCCTAACCAAGCGACAAGGACCGGCGGCGGCTCGTAACTACGGCGCTCGTGAGGCACGTGGCGAAATCCTTTTTTTCATCGATTCCGATGTGTGTATCGGTCCCGACACCCTCCTCCGTATCGCGACCGCGTTCGCCGGCGATTCATCCCTCACCGCAATCATCGGTTCGTACGACGACCAGCCTCAAACGGAGGATTTTCTTTCGCAATACCGCAATCTGATGCACCACTATGTGCACCAAACGGGTCAAGAAGTTGCGTCTACATTCTGGAGTGGATGCGGTGCTATCCGGCGATCTGTTTTTGAGGAACTGAGCGGCTTTACCGAAAGCTATGGCAGGCCCGCCATCGAAGACATCGAGCTGGGATACCGCTTGCACCTCAACGGCTACAAAGTTCTGCTGGATCACGATCTAACGGTTAAGCATCTGAAGCGCTGGACTTTCTGGAAGCTGGTAAAAACCGATATCTTCGATCGCGGTATTCCATGGACGGAACTCATTCTGCGGGACCGCCGCATGCCGAACGATCTCAACCTGCAGTTGAGTCAGCGCGTAAGCGTTGCACTGGCATTCCTGATGGTGATGGCGACCGCAGTGGCGGCTGTGCAATGGCGCGGATACGTGTTGACGCCTTTGTTCGCGTTAGTCTTTTTTCTGCTTGCACGATTTTGGGCGGAGCCGTCCGCTGAGCGATCAAGAGCGGCAACAATTTGGCTGACACTCGCGACCATGGGAATCGTGGTACTCGCCGCCCTTCACCACATGTACGGTTTGATTCCTCCCTTGGTCCTGAGCCAACTCCTTCTCTTCTCTCGTCATCGCTATGCGGGATCCAGTGTCAGGGAAAAGAAGTTCCTGAGGCGCTCCGTGATGCTTTACCTTTGTTTTTCCGTACTGGCGTGCATTTACTATCTGCCCAGTCACGCATTGTTGTTTACGCTGTTTCTTGCGGCCTCAACCATTGGTCTACTGAATAGCCAGTTCTACTTGTTCCTGGCCGCCAAACGAGGGGTATTCTTTGCCATGGCCGCTATCCCGTTTCACATGCTGTATCACTTCTATAACGGCATTTCGTTTATTGCCGGTGCTACACGCTTCTGGTTTACGGGCGGTTCGTCCCGATCCGAAAGCGCAGGAAAATTTGTCCACCAAACGGGTGAGCCCCGTAAATAGGCGCGAGCGGTAGCGAGGCGTTATACACCGTTAGCTGTCCACCGATTCCGGCGGTCGCCCACGATGCGAACCGCGGCAATTCTCTTTCGTATCCTCCTGTGAAAGCCTGCACGCGCGTGAAGTGATTCTCATTTGCGTACAGAACAAACGGGGCCATCTCAAAAAGCAACAGCGAATCGCGATCCGCACTTTCGATGCGTCCCCAGACCCAGTTTCGATCTTTGAACAGGACCGTCGATTCCACCAGGTAGGAGTTGTAGATCTCGGCGGGGATGCGGGTCGGCACAGAGACTACATGAAGAGGTCGAAACGCTTCTAGTCGGGCGCTCTGTATCGTGAGGGACAAGCTGGGGAAGTTCGGCTGCTGCGTATATTCCAGGTCGTTATTGCGCCCCCAGAGTGCCATGCTGGCCCAATGACCGCGTCCTAGCGGTTTCACATACATCACGGATGCCGTTTGCCGGAATGCGGGGCGCAGCGGATGTGTTGCCTCCCTTTGATTGATTCTCCCGATGGAATACTGCGCGCTCCAACGACTGTTGGGCGTCACCGTAAGCCGCGTGGAAAACGAATCGATTTTGCCTTTCTCCAATCCCCAGCGCTGCTCATCGGGTTCGCGGCCATGGAAGCCGGACGCTTCCAGCGTTACCGGTCCATGTGTAATGCCCGCTGTCACCACGTTATCGGCGATGTGCGTGGAGTCTTCCTGATGGTGACCGAGCACGGCTATCGGGTCCTCCGACGAAGACGCACGGTGAGGAAAGGAAGGGGGGCCAAGCGCAGGCTCGCCACGGGGACCGCCATAGAAATTGAGCACGGTCTTCTCGCCCAGGCTGATTTGGTAAGAAGCGGCCAACTCCATAAAAAAATCGTGCGGATGTTGCCCGTTGATGATGGGGAGACCGAATGCCGTTTCGCCTTCCTGAAATAGTTCGGGGTAGTATCGACCGGTCACGGTGGCCGGCTCCAAACTCAACATGGAGCGAATGGTGAGTATGCCGCGTCCCAACCGGTGAGAAGCGGTGGGCATAAACCAGTTTGTCGAGAAAATCTTGTCGCGTCCGCGTGGTCCACTCTGCGCTTCATAAATCCCGAAAGCAACGCCGTGAAGCGAGAAGGTCCAGTTATGCCAGCGCTTTTCGAGCATGTGCATGGGACTCTCGCGCGGTTCCTGACTGGTGCCGGATG
Source organism: uncultured Bryobacteraceae bacterium (assembly GCA_964237255.1). Classification (GTDB taxonomy): domain Bacteria; phylum Acidobacteriota; class Terriglobia; order Bryobacterales; family Bryobacteraceae; genus JALYXI01. Next base: position 3,308 of record CAXSIG010000136.1, on the reverse strand, counting down.
AGTAGAGACCGCTATCGTTTCCACCGCCCGGCCCCATGATCGTGGAGTCCGGTTCAGGCGCAGCAATCGTAACCTCAGACGGGTGGATTCCAGGAAACGCGCCCTTGCCGGATTCCCATCCGTCCTTGCATTCCCCACACACCCCGCCCTTCTTCGCAGTTTTTCCTAAGGCTCCGGCGAGTTCCGCGCCGCAGGGGCAACTTCCTTCCAAGCCGCACTCGCCGCAGCCGCCTTGGATGCAGCAGGAATACCGCTTTTCCGCCACCAGAGTTTTCTTGACTTGAGTAAGCGTGGCCAGCGTCGATTGCATTTCCGGAAACTCCCCGCCTGCCCCCGGGACCTTCTGATTTTCTGCCGCCAGAAACGCAAGCGGATTTCCTCGCACGCCTTTCACAGCGCCGCGCCCAGCAAGCCAGCCCTCCTGGCACTGGCCGCAGGCTCCTTTGCCCGCTTTGACATTCTCCGCGCAATTGCACGATCCGTTTTCGCGGATACACAGATCGCATCCCGGCTTCATGCAGCACTTGTATTTGCCTTCGGCGGCAAGCGTTTTCTTGCTCTGTTCCAGCTTCTTGCGCAAGGCTTCGATGTCCCGTTGCGCTTTGGTCGGTTTGAGCGGCTTCTTATGCTGCACGTGGGCGGCAAGCGAGCCCACCAATAAAAAGAATGCGACGAGCTTGCGTAGCATCATTCCGCTCTCAGGACACAGCTTGCGGTTCGGACGGTTCCGTTTCGTTGAAATTGCGCCCACGCGCGGTATAGCCCCGGCTTCGGCAATCGCACCAGAAAGGTGACTTGGCCCGGAGCCGTTCCCATGTCCGGATGCGCATGGACGAAGGTGCGGCCGTCTTCGGACACGATGAGTAGATGTCCCCGCGCGCCTAGATAGGGTTCCATTCCTTGCGGCGCAGCACCGGTTTTCACATCGGTAAGATCGAACGCCAACGGCAGGGTTTTCTTCCCTTCGAGCAACTGAGGCGAATGAAGTTCCATCCGCAAATCGCCATCCGTTTTCTCGGATCCGGTGCTCGATGAAAGTGTGAACCGCGTGCCGGACTTCCCTGAGACATTGACCTTCGCGAACAGCACTTGCGACCCGGCGCCCTTTGGCGCAACATCCGCGAATATGTGATACTCACCGCCCGTTGGGAACGTATAGGGAATACGAAATACTCCCCCCGCTCCTAATTCCGGGTGCAGGTGCACGAAGGTGCCAAGATCCTCCCGCACCACTACCAGGTGAACGGCTCGCTCGTGCGCCAGATCGAACTCAGTGAGCGCTTGCTTCTGATTTTCCCGATTGTAGAACGAGAACTGTAATTGGGCGGGCTCGCCGGCTTTTGGCGTCTTCGGCTGGGAAGTAAGATCGATTCGAAAGGGAGGGGTGACCTTCTTCCGCGTCTTGCCGGATTGCATGTCTCCCACCGGCAGAGGAAACTCCACGGTAAATGGCGATCCAGCGAGCGGCTTAACGGAAAGCGATAACCGAAATTCGCCACCGTGCGCGAATGAGGGATGAATTCCGTAGTCGCCTGGCACGCCTTCCGCGTGGGCCTGCTCGTGGAAGCTCGGCATTCCAGGCATCGCAGGCATTGCAATGGTCACTTTGATGTCTGCCCGAATCAGTGGTGTGGCACCAAGGACCGGATCGATCCGACTGACATCCGCAAGGTGGAACTCAATCTCATTCTCTTCACCGGCATAAAGCCCCTCCGGCGGTAGGCGAACCGCGATCTCGTAGGTACCACTTCGCTTGGTGAGCGGGGCGGAAACCTGCGCGAGAGCAATCGAGCCCGCCACAAGAAAGACAAGGATACGCAACGGTCGCCTATTTAACTGAAATGGTGGCAGTGTTGCTCGCCTGCCCGCCTACCGTGACTACCAGCACCACGTCCGACCCGACCGGCCCGGCCGCCGGGATCAGAATATTGGCTTGCGCAACCCCGATCAAAGTAGGCGCGAGCCCCAAAAAAAGTACATTCGAAGCGACTCCGCCGACTGTCGCCGAGTAAGCAGCTGAAGCTGGAGACAGAGTGGTGGCCGAAGCCGGCTGCCCTGTCACCCCAGCGGGACTAACCGCACCTTGTCCGGTCAAATAAACGACAACGATGTTACCCCGCGACTCCGGATTTGAGGGGCCGTTCAGCGATCCATCCTGATTGGTGACCACACCGCGCGTGCCATCGTATTGAAAAATCCCCGGTGCCGTTGCCCCGACGTTCGCAGGCTCCGACGCGCTGGCGCCGGCGGCTGTAGTCACCGTAACAGTAGTAGGCCCGACGGGCGTCTCGTATGGAACCTGCGCATTGATCTGAGTACCGGATGCGTAATACAGCGGAGCACTCACGCCATTGATCTGCACGCTTGCGCCACCCAACGAAGTCGGAAGAGGAACAGAAGACGCCGCAGATGTGGATTCCGCGAGGTTGGCTCCAAGGATGGTGATGATAGAACCAGGGGCGAAAGGAACGGGAGACGGCGCAAAGCTGGCAGCATTCACAACAGCTCCCGGAGTGATCGTGGGACGAGCGCTGAATGACACTTTGCGGATCAGGTAATTTTGCCAATCCAAAATGTACAGATCGCCGCTAAGATCAAGAGCGATGGCCGAAGGAGTATTCAGGCTGCTGCTTGTAGCAGGGACCGAGTCGGAGCCGCGACCTTGCTTGCCATCTCCCGCTACGGTTGTGATGATACCCAAAGAATCAATGCGACGAATTCGGTGATTCATCATGTCCGCAATATATATGTTCCCGTTGGCGTCCACCTTCACGTCTGCGGGCATGTTCAATTGCGCCGATGTTGCTAGACCGCCATCGCCCGAAAATCCTGGGGCACCCGTCCCCGCGATCGTTCGGATAATTCCGTCAGGGGTAACCTTACGGATACGATGATTTGCTTCATCAGCAATGTAAAGAACGTTGTTTTTATCAATGGTAATTGCGGTTACACGCAACCCGAGAACTGCCTTTGAAGCGGCACCCCCATCACCCAGATTTGCTGAGAATGATCCGATTCCTGCAACGGTTACGACCGTTCCATTCTGAATCCGCCCCACGCGATAGCTATGCAGTTCGGCAAAATATAAATTCCCCGCCTGATCTACGGCGAGCGCGCCTGGCCAATCCATTGGAGTGGTCGTTAGCTGTACACCGGGCGCAAAAGGATTGTGGTCACCGCTTCCGATGAGCGTCGATATCTGTCCGGACGTGTTTACTTGGCGAATGCGGTTGGCCTGCTCGTCTGCGATGATTAGGTTACCGGCAGGCGTGAACACCAAATCGCTTGGATAGTAAAGACGAGACGTC
>CAXSIG010000135.1:0-10025 GCA_964237255.1 uncultured Bryobacteraceae bacterium | reverse complement strand
AATGCCCGCCGCGATTGCGAACGTTGTTTTTGGAAAGCGAATGGCACGGTCAAGCGCGGGCTTGTAAACTCGCTGAAATTGCCGCATCAACCAGGTCGATTTTTCAGCAGCATGCTTATCGTTCCCGAATGCAAACCAGGAAAGCACCGGCATGAGAAACAGCGCAATTACCAGTGACGCGCCTAGAGCGAATAAAACTGTCAGCGCCATGGGCCGGAACATCTTTCCTTCGGTGCCAGTAAGCGTTAGTACGGGTACGTAGACGAGCACGATAATCAGCACGCCGAAAAAGATTGGACGTGCAACCTGCTGAGCGGCGGATAGGATTAGCTCCATGGCACCTTCTCCGGCTTTTCTCTCCCCCATCCGTCTGAGGATGTTTTCCACCATGACGACAGAGCCATCCACGATCAATCCAAAATCAATCGCCCCCAGGCTCATCAGATTTCCTGAGATGTTGGCGGCCACCATGCCGGTAAACGCAACCAGCATGGAAAGCGGGATTGCCATCGCAACCACCAGCCCGCCACGAAAGCTTCCGAGCAGAAGCAGCAGAACCACGATTACCAGCAGACCGCCTTCGATCAGATTGCGTGAAACAGTCTCGATGGTTCTGCGAACCAGGTCCGTTCGGTCATACAGTGGAACAATGCGAACCCCGCGCGGAAGGGTCTTCTGAATTTCAACAAGTTTTGCTTTTACCCGGTCCACCACGACACGCGAATTTTCGCCGATCAACATCATCGCGATGCCGACTACGATCTCGCCCTTACCGTCTTGGGTCGCGAAACCTTGCCGTACCATGGGAGCGAACTGTACCTGTGCGATGTTTCGGATCATCACCGGAGTACCGGAGGGAGAAACACCGATGACGATGTTTTCAATATCACCAAGGCTTGTGATCAAGCCTTCGGCGCGTATGACGGATTGCTGCTCGGATCGCTCCAGGTAAGCCCCACCGGCATTTGCATTGTTTCGCTCAAGAGCCGTGATTACTTTTTCGAGCGTCACTCGATAGGACATCAACTTGTTGCTGTCTACTTGAATTTCGTAGGTCTTGAGTTCTCCGCCCTGGGAATTCACTTCACTGATGCCGGGCACGGTTCGCAACTTGGTGGCGATTTGCCAATCGAGGATGCTGCGAAGCTCCATCGGTGAATAGCCGCCGCCCGCGATCTTGAATTGAAAGATTTCTCCAAGCCCGGTTGCGATTGGTCCCATTTCTGGGGTCGCCATCCCTGCCGGCACTGCTTCCCGGGCATCGCTCAATCGCTCCATAACCAAGCGGCGCGCGAAATAAATGTCGATGTTTTCTTTGAAATAGATAGCCACGTACGAAAGGCCGTTCTTTGAAACCGACTGGATCTGGGTGATGCCGGGAAGCCCGGTCATGGCCGACTCGACCGGGAAGGTCAACAGTTGCTCCACTTCAAGGGGCGACAGTCCTCGTGCCTTGGTGAGCACCAAAACCTGATTCGGCGTTACATCGGGAACCGCGTCAATGGGAAGTTGTTTCAGGGCAAACAGCCCCAGCATCACCACCATTGCCGCGCCCAACAACACCAGAAAACGGAAGCGAAGTGCGAGAGCGATCAGTTTGCCCATGGCTACTCCTCGCCCAATTGCTTGCTTCGAATAATTGACTTCAGATGAAAGGAGCCATTCACCACGATGGTTTCTCCTGCCTTCAAGCCGTTGGTGATTTCTGTTACGCCGTTAATCACTTTGCCGATCCCAACCTCACGCGCGGTGAATTTGGTTTGTCCAGCTTGCGTGAAAACAAAGCTCTTGTCTTCCCATTGCTGGATCGCGCTATCCGGAATCGCTAACCCTCGGCGGCTGAACTTCGTTGGCACGCGGACGCTTGCGAACATATCCAGCTTGAGCAGAATTCCCTGGTTTGCGACTTCGCACCGAACCCGAGTAGTGCGCGTTTGGGGATCGAGAATGTCGCCGATGTACGTGACATTTCCAGTGAAGGTCCTGTCGGGATAGGTGTCCACAGTAATGAAAGCGGGCTGGCCTGTCGTGACTTTTGCCAGATCCTTCTCGTACACTTCCGCCTGAACCCAGACCCTGGTGAGATCAGCAATCTGAAACAAATCCGTTTCTTCCGCAACTGCTTCGCCTAGTGCCGCAGACGCTTTGATAACCACGCCCGTGAACGGAGAGGAAATGATCGTTTGCGTGGAATTGCGTAGTGTCGAATAAGAAAGGCCGAATCGCTTCAGTCTGGCCGAAATGCCTGCGATAACACTCTGTTGGCCTTCAATGCTGGCGTCGAGAGCACGTTCTTCGCTCGAAGCCGCCTCCGATTCCTTTTGAGGGACGGCCCCAATTTCGGCAAGCCGCTGGCTTCTCTGCGCTTGTCTTGCAGAAGCCGCCTGCTGCACTCGCAGTCTCCGAAGCTCCGCCTGCGCCGTTTCGTATTGTGCCGCAAGTTCGCCAGCCTCAATGTTGTCGAAGCGAGCCAGCGCTTGCCCTTTGCTGACTCTGTCGCCGACTTTAACCATCACCTCCTGCAATCGCCCTTTTGCGAGCGGCCGCACATGTCCAATGCGGCTATCGAGCGGCTGGACGGTACCCGTAACCTGTAGATACTCCTTCATATCTGTTTCGACCACTTGCGCCACTTGCAGCCCGACATGACGCTGCGCTTCCGAGCTCATTTCGGCATTGGCCGATTGTTTCTCGTCCGCTTCGTTTTGCTCCGATGCCGCGGGTTTGGGCCGTGAACAACCCGAAGCCAAAAGAACGGAAATTGCGAAAAAGATGCAGTAGCTCAACCTCATCGAATCGGTGCTCCCGTGGCGCGCTCGAGTTCAATCCGCGCCTGTTCCTCTTCTAATTGCGCGTCAATGTAGGACAACTTAGTCTCCACAAGCCTCCGTTGCTCATTTAAAACATCCAGCGCTCGAAACTGGCCCAGGTTGTACGCCTGGCGAATCGTTTTGAGATTTGCTTCCTGTTGACCGATAATGCCGCTCAGCAGCTGGATAGCTTGCTTGGCATTTCCAAGACGCTGATAAACATTCGCGACTTCCTGTGGAATTACCCCTTCCAGAAACTCGCGACGTTGGCGCGAACCAGCCTCGCGCGCCTCTGCGGCTTCAACATTGCCCCGGTTTCTGTTTCTAGTTAAAACAGGGATAGACAAACCGAACGTTAAAACGTCGTCCCGGTCACGGAGTGGCACGCTAGATCCGGTTGGCGACAATCCAAACTGATTGTCGAACTGCGCGTAACGGCGCGAGTAGCGAGCCGAAACGGTCAAATCCGGTTTACCTTGGGCTCTCGCCAAATCCGACTCCGCGGAGGTCTGCCGCTCCGCGATGCGCAAAGCGCGCAGGTCCGGCCGATCGTTTGCCCTACGTTGAAGTTCCTCCATAGTAGGCAGTGTCTGCGTAGAACCGAAATCGGACCGGATCTCAAGCGGAGCGGATGGCGCGACCCCAGACACTCGCCGAAGTTCCGACAAAGCACTTGCGATTCGACCCGTGTAAGTGATCTGTTGAGCTTTGGTTTTGTTCGCTTCCGCCAGGAACAACGCTGCTTCGAGTGGTGCAGCGTCGCCCGCACTCACCCGCGCGCTCGTTAGGTCATAGTTTTCGGTATCGATCTGAATTAACGCGCGGACCGCGTCCAATTTGCGTTGTGCGGTCACGACTTCTGCGTATCGGGATTTAACTTCGAACGTGAGCTGCCGCCGCCGCTCCAACATCTCCACTCGGGAAAGTTCGACCGCGAATCGGGCCACGGACGTACGTATCTGCCGCTTGCCACCTGTTTCTATGGGTTGAAAGTAGCCTGCCGAGTACTCTTCTTCTCCCACCGTTCCAAGTGGCCGCCCAGTGGATGCGGAAGTTTCTATAGTTGGAAATGGACGAAGGCCGGCCTGCCGAAGCAACGCTTCTGTTTCACGAACACCATCGTTCAAAGCCAGAAAGTCACGGTTTCTGGTCACCGCTAAAGTGACTACCTCGTCTGCGTCAAGGGCTCTATTCTGTTGGGCATCAGCTACCGTGCACAGAAAAGCCGCCGATGACAAGACGATCGAACACGTCCTTGTCATACACCTCTCCTTTTGGTTTTTGTTCTTCGGGATGCGTGCCGAAGTTAGACTTTTGGGGGGTGGGGGATCGGTCTTGGTTCGCTGACCGGCGTAGGAAGAACACGATCCTGGTAGACCGTATCGACGCACTCATTGACCGCGAGTTTGGGTAGGGCCGTTAGAACAATGTGGGAACAGCAGCAGTAGCAATCATCGTCACCGGATTGTTTCTGACCCGTTGAGCCGCTGCTTTCAGAGGAGCACGAAGCCGCGAACATTGTGTCAATAACAAGAACGTCAGAGGCCGCAAGGAAAAGAAGGACGAGAGCAACCGCTCTCAGAATTCTTTGCCAAGCAACCATAGAGACTAGTGTGGCACCTTAATGCCGCTCGGTGCAATCGCGATACCACTGGCAAATCCACTCGTCCATCTGCTTCTCGTTTTTGTCGTGATTGGCCGTCATTTCCGTACACGCGGTTTTCATTTCTACGTGGACCGCGGAAGCACTACACCCGGCGAGTTCCGAAGACTCCTGCCGGGAGCGCTGACGCAATTCGCGGAGACAAATATTTTCCCATTCTGCTGGACTGGCGGACTGTATTCTTGTATTCGATTGCTTGTGCTTCTTCTGATCGTCTTTGTCTTTTTTTGTCGGTTTCGCGACAACATACCAGGTTTGCAGCCAGCCGTTAAACTGAGTGGCTCGCGTCCGCTCAGCAGCACCCTGCTCGCGACAGAACATCTGCAATTCCGAACGTTGCGCTTTTTGAGCGCACAAATCCAGGAACTCAGCCTCAAGGAGACTGTGCGAAGCCCGTGTGCTCAGAAACGTTGCCTCTGGCGATGACTTTGCAGCTGGTTTTGCGGCGCGTGTTGCAGTCTCCTGCGGTGCGAACAGGTCCAGCAAAAGAAACATGCAAAAAGGCAGGATCATGTCCTTATTACACCGCTTCCGGGGCCGCTCCTAACAAAGAATCGCGAAACTTAGAAAGTTCGCTTAGAATTCTAACCTGCCCTGGAAAGCAATCAAGCGAGGAGAACTATCTCCGCCGAGTCCGACTCCTAACAACCCGGTTGGCGGCGCGGTGGTGTAGGTAAGCGCTCCGAATCCAGTCTGCGTCGAGCGCACCCCTGGGACGCCTGCGAGCCCGAGCACTGGCAAGCCGTAATTCGGATGATTGAAGACATTGAAAAACTGGCCGTCAATCCGGAAGCGCAGCTTCTCGGTAAAGTTGAACGATTTGGTGATGTAAAGATCGCTCGAAGTAAATAAGGGCCCGCGCAGCGCATTGCGGCCCACATTTCCGAACTGACAGTTTGCCGGATTGTCCCCGCCCACACACGTGCCGGTACGCGGATCAACGGTGGAAATGAACGCATCGGGATTCAACCATTGCAGCGTTCCAGGTTGGGTAGCCCCTGCAACGCTTTGCTTCCGGTAAACGGGTACGCCTTCAACCACGCTGGCGTATTGGGGTCCGCCGCCCTGGATAATTCCATTGCCGTTCGCGGAATAGCTTGTACTCAGCACGGAAAAAGGAATGCCGCTCCTGCGGAATACCGACCCGGAGACCTGCCATCCATTCACAACATATGCCAGCGCGGGGTTTCTTACTTTGAACGGCAATTGATAGAGATACTGGAGCGTTAAATTGTGGCGTACGTCGTAATCGCAAGGCCCATACTGCCGGCCAAGCTGCACAGGTAAAGGTTGTAGGATTCCCCCCGCGGCGAAGGGCAGAAAACCGCCATTCGAAACAGTATCCATGCAGCGGCTCCAGGTGTAGTTGGCGGTGAATTGCAGCCCGCGTGAAAGTCGTTTTTCGGCCGTAAGTTGAAGCCCGTTGTAGTGGCTGTTCGCCCCCGTGTGGAGTTGAGTGACGGCGCCGAAGCGAGGGTCTACCGGTTTGCCAAAAGGGTAAGGGCGAAAGCACCCCTCGCAAACGGTCTGGTAACCGTTCTCCTGAGTTTGATAAGGCTGGTTGACGGCTCGCGTCCCCACGTATTGAGCCCGAAGATTCAAGGTACCCTTCGCTTGAGTTTCCATCGCGAAACTCCATTGCATGTTGTAGGGCGCGCGCAGTTTGCCATCCGGAATTGCCGTGATGGCAACAGGCTGCAAACAGGACACAGGATTCGCTTTCGGCGACGCGCAGGAAAGTTCGCCGCGAGCAAAGCCGGCCAGGAAACTTCGGTCCGCCACGATGGTGGCATCGACCGCGCTATCGTCGACGCCCGGCGCAATGGCTGAACCCCCTACATTGCCCAAAAGACCACCCTGAAAATTCCTGTAGTACGGCGGATTCACACCCACCAGATCGACTACGCTACCCGGAAGAATATCGCTGAACACACCGAAACCTGAGCGAATCACCAGCCGTGGAAGCGCCTGCCATGCGAGCGCGGTTCGTGGCTGCCACTTGATTGCCGGCGTCGATTCAAAAACATTGCGCGTGTCCGTGCGCAGAGCTTGATTCAAGGGCTGATTTACGTCATGACCGATGGATTGAAATGAACCTGGCAGCCGCGCCAGGGCACCATGAGGATTCGCGGGATTTGAATTATGGGTTGCCCGAATTCCAAGGGTCAATGTCAACGTGCGCGATAGCTTCCAGGTGTCCTGCGCGTATAAATCCATGTTGAGCATGTTGTACGGCTGATTCTCTGCGCTCGGAAAATTGCGCGATGCAGTTGACGCCACGCCGTAAATGAACTGGGGGAGTGTGGTGTATTCCACCACAGGCACGGTGCCTTGGCCAAAGTTGTAGTCGTTGAGCCGCACAAACCTAGTGTTGGTTCCGAACCGGAATTCATGCGCTGCGGCGCTCCACGCCAAATTGTCATTCAGAAAATATCGGGCCGCGCGTCTGCCTTGCACCCAAGTGTCGTTGAGCCCGCCCACTCTGGTGAAGGGCGCGTTCGCTCCGCTTCCCTCCAGAACTACTGGAAAGGCATTCACGGTCGTTTGGAAATCGGGTGGACCGAAAAGGCTTTCGTACCAGGAAAACGCCGGGTTGAAATAATTGACCAGCTGCGGCGAGAACACATGCGTGTGTCCGGCAGCCAGCGAGTAAAGAGGCTGCGGCGATAACGCGTTGAAGACTGGATTGATGGAGTCTGTGTATGCGGCTTGCAGTCCATCGTCATTCTGAAAACGCACCCACAGGACATTATTTTCGTTGAGATTGTAATCCACTCTCCCTGTGTAGACTCTCTCCGTGCTTAGGCTTGAAAGCGAAATTGTTCGCCGATTGGCGCAGCCGTTACCATTTACTGGGTTCCCTGGCGCCTGGCGGCCGTCCGCATCGAATGGGCAGCCTAAAACCGGCAAGGGCGTGCCTGACGTGTTCCGGTAAAGCCCGAACAACTTCCTATAGAACGGAACCGATTGCGGAGAGGGTTTGTAAATGCTTCCCGTGACAGAGTCGGTGCCGCCCAGAGGAAGCTGCCGCAGCGTGTAGTTCTGAAGCGCTGGAGTGGGAACCGTGATCGTCGAAATAATCGGCAACGCAATCCGGACATATTCAGCGTCGAAAAAGAAGAACAGCTTGTTCCGGCGGATCGGTCCGCCGAGACTCCCGCCGAAATGGTTCACCACGGACCGTGGCTTCCGGTTTCCCGGAAGGGCATTTGTAAAGAAGTTCGCCGCGTTGAACATCGAGCCATTCCAGATTTCGTAAAGGTTGCCGTGAAATTGGTTGGTGCCCGATTTGGTCACATAGTTGACCTGCGCCGCTCCATACCGTCCCTGGTCCACCGCGAACGAAAGCGTGTTGACCGTCATCTCCGCAATGGAGTTCAGCCCTAAAACAAGGTTGGTGGAAAGACCGCTATTCAGATTCGTGAGCGGGTCGTTCGTTTCCAGTCCGTCGACAATATAGCCGTTTGAAAGCGACGAAAGACCGTTGAACTGAACGTTGCCGTAGCCATTTGTGCCTCCGACAAAATCATTGCCGCTACCGGCCGTATTCATCAGGGCTCCTGGGGCGAACTGAATCGGATAAGTGAGATCGTTACCGGCGTTAGGCAATGTGCTGAGAGTCTGCTTGGTCAGAGTGGTCGCGGTATTTGGATTTTCAGGGTTTATGGAGGAATACGTTTCCGTGACGGTGAGATTTTGATTGGCCGAGGCCAGCTTTAACTTGAAGTCAACTGTCTGCTTCTGCCCAAGGCCTGCTAGCACTGACCCGTTCTGTTGAGATTCGAAATTGTCCGCTGCCGCTTTCACCAGATACGGTCCGGGTTTCAACTGCGGGAAGCTGAAGCGCCCTGCCTCGTCGGTCTTGGCTGATCTCTTAGAGCCATTTTCCGCGCTAACGACGATCACCGAACCTCCGGCGATGGCGGATCCCGCTGGATCCAGGACAGTTCCGACAATCGCGGCGGTCGTTTCGCCTTGACCATAAGCCTTCGTGCCGATCCAGGAGGTCGCAAAGCACAAGAGTGAGAACAGATGTATTAATTTAGCCATGGCTAAATTAGCTTTACCTAAATATGCGAGTTTGTCAAACTCCGCTGTTCGCATGTGAGACGATGGTGCTGATTTAGTGATGCCTAAACAGAATTCCCAGACCAATACCGAAGCGGTCGACGATTACCTGAAAGCGATTTTAGAGCTTAGCGGGTCGGGCGAAACGCGGGTCACAAGTAACGCATTGGCTGAACGGCTGCAGATTCGAGCGCCTTCCGTCACTGGAATGCTCCAAAAGCTATCGAGCCTTGACCCGTGCTTCGTTTCTTATGAGAAACATCGTGGTGTGCTGTTGACAAAAGCTGGAAAACGCCGAGCCTTAGAAGTTTTGCGCCATCACCGCTTAATCGAAAGGTTCCTTCACGAATTTCTGGACTATCCTTTGGACGAAGTTCACGAAGAAGCCGAACGCCTGGAGCACTTTATATCGGAGCGGCTGGAAGAGCGGATTGCGGCCAAATTGGGCTATCCGAGAACGGACCCGCATGGACACTTGATTCCCAAGAGAAACGGTACCGTCGAATCCCGTAAAGAAAGTCCACTTTTATCCTGGCCTTGTAATACTCCCGCCATAATCAGCAGCATTTCAGATAAGAATCCTGCAATTCTCCGCGATCTGCAGCGCCAGAGCTTATTGCCGGGAACCCGTCTTATTGTGGAAGCGCGCTCTGAGGGAGAGACGGTAACGGTTACGGTTGGCTCCATCGGTGAGCCAATCAGACTCAAACGCAACCTTTTAGAGGGAGTAGCAGTTGTCGCTGCTCCTTAACAGCCAAGCGCGGGAATGATCCTAAAGCGGAAACGCTTTAGGGAATCTCAGGATGTTGCCGAACGCTTTCGGCCTGAGAATGAAGCTCCCGTCTGCTCTTTGTCCGCAAGCAGCCCCTCGGCATCGCCGAGATTCAATACCTCAATTCGACGTTTGCGGTCCTCCTCGAATCTCTTGTCGATAACCACAAAGGAGTTGGTCCGGAGATCGCCTCGCGCACGGGCCTCATCCAACTCCTGCGTGTAGCCGATGTGATAGACGCGGCCGTCTGTTCCTTCAAGCAACAGAAAGCGGTTTCCCGTCTCGCCCTCTCCGTGGGACAACACTCGGCCTTCTAGGGAATTTATGTCTTTCCACTTCGGCGCGCTTAGCTGAAGACGCGAATCCGAAAGAAGTGCGCCGTGCGCAGCCAGCGTTTTTTGATGATCCGCTGCCTGCTGCATAGACCGCAGTACCGATTCAAAATCCCGACGGACCACCCACTCAATTGAGCCAACTTGATTCGCAAGTCCCATGCTGCTGAGCGTTCGGAACCGCGCTTCAAGAGATTGTTCCCGGACGATGCCAAACCTGCCCAATCCCGCTCGCGACGAATCGACGGCGATACGGGCTGATTCTGTATCGCCCGGTGCCAATTCCATTCGCCGCATAATGATCCGGTCAAGTGGAGTCAGGCGTTGCTCCGGAATCTGGCGCTGGAACGCCATTGCCGCGTCCTGTTCCGTCCGGTGCC
>CAXSIG010000134.1:5890-10048 GCA_964237255.1 uncultured Bryobacteraceae bacterium | reverse complement strand
GTAGAGCGATCCTGTGCTGGCGTGAGGAATATCGATGGCCGGAACACCGATCAGCCCGAGCTTGGCAGCAACCGTCGCGGCCGGACCGGGGAATCTGTGCTCCGCGGAGCCTGAAGAAACCAGAACCAATCCAATGTCGCCCTTTGCGACCTTGCTCTGGTTCAAGCAAATTTCAGCGGCTTGAACGGCCATGGACGCGACTGTCTCCTCGGCAGATGCCGCTCGACGCTCGCGAATCCCGCTTGCTGCGACGATCCAGTCCTCCGTAACTCCTAAGCGCTCCCCCAAGTCCGCGCTAGTCACAACCTGCTCGGGCAGGTATCGACCGAAGCTCTCAATCGCGGCCATGCTGGGAGCTTAGCCGCCGTGCTCTTCGAGGTACGTCTGGATGCGGGAGATAGAGTCGAAGGTGCGGGGAGTAACATCGGAATCGGGAATGGAGATTACGAATTCCTTCTCGATGTCCGCCACTAGATCAGCTAGGCCGAACGAGTCCAGGTAACCGGCATCAAACAACGATTCGTCGGGATCGGGAGTGCCTTTTTTCTCGGATAACTTCTGAATAATCGCTGTAATCTTACCTTGCGGGATCATAAGTGGTCGGAGCGGATGGAATAGCGGTTCGTAACCGAGTCGCTAAATAGGTATTGTACGCAGCCATCAAGTCATTGACCAATACACGGCCGATGAGCCGATAACCTACGCCGGTCAGGTGGATGTGATCCGGTTGACCGTACCCTGCCTGCGCCCATCGGACAATTGCCCGCGGACCACCCATCCGGTCTCGCCAGTCCCAGAACGCGATATCGTTCTGCTTAGCAACTAACCGCTGAAGCATCACTACCTGATCGAGATGCACAAGCGGCTTCAGCTTTCCGCAATCCGGCGGTCCGATCATAAGAATCGAAGCCATAGGAGCAGCTTGGCGTACTCTCGCGATCACGTCCTGAAGTTCGGCTATATAGCGTTCCGCTGTCCACTTCGGACTGTTGGCTTCGTTGGTTCCGTATTCCAGCAGTACCAGCGAAGGTCGCCTGCTCTGCACCTCGGGTTGCCACAGCGCTCTTTCCCAAGTCCGAATCAAGCTAGCTTGGGCACCGTTGATTCCTAACGTTTCAAAGGTGAGACCGTTCGGCTGGTCGGACGCCCATCCGAAAACGCGAACCGGATCCGACGACACCGTGCGTAAACGATACTCATGCTCTCCCGGAGTCGCATCGTAATGATAGATATCCAGCCCCGGCTCACCGCGCGTCGAGATCAACTCTACCGGGCGACCATCCACACTGAATTCCATGGAGCCGCCAGTCGGAGATCGCAGGTAATGTACCTCCATTCGTTGTCCGGACGCACGAACTGTCACTGTTTGGTTCGGCGCATGAGCGGTGAGGTTCAGGCCACTTAACCCGGTCTGACCATCGCCGGGATGAGCTACAGTTCCCTCAATCGTCCAACCCAAGGAGTTCGACCCCGAGGTGTCGTACCGTCGATAGCCGCGGAAAGGCGAACCGGGCAGGATGAATCCCGGGCCACCCACCCCGAAGCGCGATTGCAGGCCATTCCGCATCTCACTCACCCAATCATCGGAAGCGGTGTGAGAATCGCCAAACTGAAGAATGTGAACGGGACTGGCGCCCATGCGCGCACGGTTTAGCGAATCGAAAAACGGATCCAGCGCCGTTTGGGTTTCGATATGAGACTCGGGCGCAGTAGCCGGCTCAGTCTGTTCGAGGTCGGTGACGGGCAGCAGTTCCGGCCGAGGCGGTGGGATAACGATCCGCTTTGCAGCAACTTTCTTAGTGGCTACATGCTTCTTAACGGGATGCTTTGTGGTGGCGCCGTAAGCAAGTGCAACCGCTGCCAGCAACACGGTGCAGCGACCGATTACCGCGCTTCTTCTGCTGCTTTGACCAGAGCCTGTTCGAATAGTGTTCCCACTTTGGCTGCCCCCGCGGGAAGCGGATGCATGAAGTCCGCACTCACCAACCGTGGCTGCGCCTTGTACCACTGGCCCATGGTGCCTTCGCCTCCCATGGCCTTGAAAGTATTGAAAAATGCGCATCCTGTTTCGGCGGCGATCTTCTTCTGAACCTCTATCAAGTGTATCAGCGCGGGAGGTGTGGAAATCTCGCCGGAAGCGCTTGTCTGGCCGCGGTCCATCGGGCTCATCATCAGCACCGAGGCTTCGGGAACGGCTGCCCGGATGCGCGCAATTACGGTTCGCAGCTCATCAGGATACTGCTTGTCCAGATAGCCGGGGTACAGGCTCTCATTCGTACCGTAGTTGACAATGACCAGGTCGGGATTCTCATGCTGGAGCGCGGCGGTCCATTGCTTTACTTCGAAAAACCGCACCACCATTTGGACTTGCGCGCCGTTGACCCCTAAGCTGCTGTATTCGATTCCGGGGCCAGGCTTGTCGAAGCGATAGCCGAAAAGCCGGACTTTCCCGGACAAGACGCGCAATTCCAGTTCCTTCGATTCGGCGGGAATTTCGAAGTCAGCGAAGCCCGGTTCTCCTTCCCCACCGCCGGTTTGAAGGTCCAGCACCGTTTGGTCGCCCGCTTTTATCTGAACGCTTCCGCCTTCCTGCTCCTTCCAGTAATAGAGAGTTACGTGGGTGTGGCCTGCCGGGAATTTCACGGTTGAGTACGAATCCGCCAAGCCCCGGAAACTGACTCCACCCAGTCCATGAACGCCGTCTTTTGCGCGGCTCAAGCTGGCCGCTTCCACCTTCCAACCCTTGGCGGATACTTTCATATCGCGGTGTCCATACCAAGCCCACGGCGGCGCAATCAGATAGAAACCATGTCCCGCATCGCCGAACTGTTTCTGCAACTGGGATCGCACATCGGCGGTGATTAAATCCGCCGTCGTAGGCGAATCGCCATAGTGCAGGATACGAGTTACCGCGCCCGGTTCTTTGCGTTTCGTTCGCTGAAGCGCCGCAAAGAAGTGATCCATACTGTGAGGCGGAATATCGAAAAACGGCGTTGGAGGTCGAGTTTTAGCAACCGCTGGCGCCTTGGGGGCAGACGGAGGAACCACCGGCGCCACGGTCGGCTTCACGGTTGCCGCAAAAGTCGCCAATTGCGTAAATGGCTGAGTAGTAATGCCCGGGAACTTCGCTAATCCAGGCAGACGCGGCAGTAGCGCAAGCAGGGCGATAAGACCCGCAAGAGTCCATGATGTCTTTCGAGGGAACATCGCCTAGAACTTCGAATAAATGAAGGGAGCGGCGCCGGTCGCGCTTACATACTGGATCGCGACGACAAGACCCGCGAGAGCTCCCGCTTGCGCCAACGCGGGCGCGCGAGAAAATACTTCGAGCGTCTTGTCGTACCAGGAACGTGGGATCGAGTGACCAAGCACGGCTATTCCAAGGATGAAGAGAAACGGACCGGTCGTGTTGGTGAACGCGTACGGAAATGTGCCAAGTTGCTTCAAGATGAGCACAGCGGTATCGACGCTCCCGGCACGAAAAAAGATCCAGGCAAAAACGACGAAATGAAACGTGAGAAGGGTTCCTAGCACGTTTGCCGGCCGCTTCCCGCGAAGCGTTTGCCATCCGCGAAACACCGCTTGCGCTAGGCCATGTAGCACGCCCCAAATCAGGAACGTCCAGTTCGGCCCGTGCCATAAACCGCCGATCGCCATCGTGATAACAAGATTCAAGTAAGGCAGCCATTTCGACCGCTTGCCAGGCAGAGAGAAGAACAGATAATCACGCAGCCAATTCGAGAGAGTGATATGCCATCGACGCCAAAAGTCGGATATGTTCGCCGCTAGATAAGGGGCGTTGAAATTCGGCGGGAGTTTGATTCCCAGCAGCAAGGCAGACCCAATCGCGATATCGGTGTAACCGGAGAAATCGTAGTAAAGCTGGAATGCGTAACCGTAGACCGCGACCAGTACATCGCCTCCCGAGTACAGAGTTGGCAAGTCGAAAACTCGGTCGATTAGATTAGTGGCAAGGTAATCCGCGATCAGAAACTTCTTCGCTAGACCCATGCCGATTAAAAAGAAAGCCCGGCTACCCTCTTCGGATGTCAGAGGTTCTTTTCGTCCGGTCCATTGCTTGATCAGTTCGGATGCGTTGGTGATCGGGCCTGCTATTACCGTCGGGAAAAATGTTACGGAAGCGAGATAAGTAAAGTA
>CAXSIG010000134.1:0-5877 GCA_964237255.1 uncultured Bryobacteraceae bacterium | reverse complement strand
TTAACTTCGGGCGGGCTTTGCATGACTGCGATAGATATCGATGGTGTAAGTGAGTGCTTGAAAGGCATAGAAAGAAAGACTAAGCGGTAACACCCACTGGATACCGGTAAAGAACGGAACATACCGAGCCGTTACTATCAGACCGATGTTTACTAGAATGCTGAGCGTGACAAGCAGCTTCCGCGCCGACAATCTCGTCTCTTTGTCAATCATGCGCCCGATACCGAAATCCGCCAACGAGGCCGCTGGGATGATTGCAAGATAGATCACGCCCCATTTCGCTAAGAAGAACAAGTTCGCGACGCAGATAAGCCAGACCGTCAGGGAACCGCGTCCCCAAGCCGCCCATCGAAGCGCAAAAACAAGCACGACGAAGCAGAAAAACTCCGGGGTGGTCGGAAACATGTGGGGGGCGATTTGAGTGTAGCCGTCCCCCTTGTTTCCGTCAAACTTTACATGGGTTCGTCCGCCGAAGGGCCGTAGAGGCCCGGCACCGCGACGTTCAATAATCGGAGATAAACGCCCAACTGCGCACGATGATGGACCAGATGATTGAGAAACATCGTCCGGTATAAAACCATTCTGGGCCCTTCGACAAAGACACGGTCGCCGAGGGACAGCTTCCATGAGTGGTGAAGCTCTTCCTCTGTGGCGGCGGCAAGCTTGGACCGAGCCTCCTTGGAAGTGCGGTCCAGTTCGGAAAGCAGATTAGCGGTTGATGTGAATTTTAGATCCGGAAATTTGTGCGTCGCCATATCCAGACTTGGCATGGTCAAGATCGATGTCAAGAACTGCGGAAGACATGCGACGTGCATCGCCAGTCGACCAATCGGCATGGATTTCTCATGTGGCTTCCATTGCGGATCGTTCTCCGGAATGCGTTCCAGTGTTCGATGGGTGTTATGGATTTCAGCGTCGTAATCGAGAAGAAGAATGTCGGAAATTGTCACTGAAGCAGGTTATCAGAAACAATGTGGAACTTCGCGTGCTTTGTACGCTCACGGAGATTTGTATGTCATTCGGAATCTACTTGGCGGGCTTTTTGGTGGTCGTTGTCGGTTTGGTATACGGCGCATATTTGGCGCATGTGCCGAATCAATGGATCGTCGTCATGGTGTTGTGCTTGGTGGGTATCGGCGTATTGAAGGCGGTCAGCAACACCCGGCAGAAAGATCCGAACTAGAGTAGAGTGAAATCAGACAACATAACGAATGATTCCAGGCAGAAACCTTCCCCCCAGACGCACTAATCGCCGCGAAAATGTAAATGAATCGATTCGGGCCAGGGAGGTTCGAGCGGTGTTCCCGGACGGGACCGCCGAAGTAATGACAACCGCAAATGCGCTTCGGAAAGCGCAAGACATGGGCCTCGATCTGGTAGTGGTTTCGCCCACAGCGGTTCCGCCCGTAGCAAAGGCTATCGACTACGGCCATTATCAGTACGAACAGAAAAAGAAACAGCACGAAGCTAAGAAAAAACAACATGTGGTTCAGGTCAAGGAACTCAAATTTCGGCCGAATACCGACGACCACGATTACGACTTTAAGAAAAATCATGCTATTCGGTTTCTGCAGGAAGGGAACCGAGTTAAGGCTGTTGTCCAGTTTCGTGGACGCGAGATCGCACATACCGATCTCGGGAAGAAGCTTCTCACGCGGTTCTCGGAAGATCTAGCGCCCTACGGAACGATAGACGCGATTCCTAAGATGGAGGGCAAGACCGCCCACATCCTGATTAGCCCGAGCAAGTCGGTCGCGAAGTAGTTACCGAACCGGGACTGGAATACGGAGTGGGGTCCCTGGACCGCCACTAGAAGAAACAAAAGTCGCTACGATCATTAACAGAACGCCGACGATTAAAATGTCGATTGGGTCCATGCTTCCTTAGTGTTTCTTTAGTTTATCACGCGGAAGGTATGAACCCCGCGGACGCCCCAACCCACTCCAGGTCGCGGTTGTGGTCTACGCCCATCATCTTGCCCCGCCCCATCCGCACAATCGTTGTTACCGCTTCAGGACGATCTCCACTCCAGACATACATGATGCGCACCTCGGTATTGGTAACGCCAAAAGGCGTTTCAATGGTCGGCTCAAATTGGACCCGCTCTTGAATCAAATATTGATCGCGCTCCTGTATGCCGGCGATCTCTTCTTTTGTCGGTCCGACGATCACGCCTAGGCCTGCGAAGGAGAAAAGCGGCTTCAAGACAAGTTGTTCCGGGGCTGCCGGGAGTTCCTGGACATCGCTCAGGAACTGCGATCTCGGAACAAACGGATGCTTCAGATAAGGCAGCGAGAATTTGCTGATCCGGAAGAACCAGTCCGGATGTCCGGCCCACTCGACATCTAAATCGTCCGTCCACTGGAAATTCGGTTGAATTTGCTTTCGGACAAGTTCATCGATGATGACCCGGTTATAGATGCGGTGGATCGGAATCCGGCGGCCGTCCCGCTGGTAGAAAAGCCCGCGTCCCACCTGGCGCACGTCAGACAAGTCCACGGTAGGTATGCCGCACATGCGTTCGGTAAGTCGGAAATCGGCAAGCGTCTTCTGTTTGGCCGGCTCGATTTCCAAAAGTATGACGTTCTCCGGCGCGTGTCCATTGAGGAGCGCTGAGCTTACAAGAGAGTGATACTGTTCGGTTGACCGTGCACCGAGAAGAGGTGTGAGTTCGGAAGGAAGTCCGTAGACCTCCGCGTAGGTTTCGGCTAGTTCAATCTGGTACGCATAGAGCGAGGGGAAGCCCTGGATTTCCACGAGTCGCGGTTCCAGTCCGCCATCGGCGTTGCGGACTATCCCGAAATCGGCTTGTATGAAGAGAGGCTTGTCGGTCGGGTTCGCGGCGCGGAACTGTTGAGGGATAGAGCGGTCCGCAGCTTCCAGGTACTCGGTATCATTCGCTAACTGCACCGACATATCGGCGCCGGCATCTGCCATTTGTTGGATAAGATCCGTTGGAAAAAAACACGGCGTCTCGCTGTTTCGAAACGCGACGGGCACGCCGCAGCGCTCATGCAGTCGAGCGATGAAACGGGCATAGAGATCCGGGGTGAACCGCTCGTTGAACGGTTGGCGATATTCCGGCAACATCAGGTCAGCAAAAAGCGACCGCTGTTCATGATCTGCCGGTCGTCGATCCAGATGCTGAACTGGCGGCCTACGACATCGATATGCGTGGCGGAAAACCAGTCGGCTCCGGTATGTGCTCCGTAGGGATTACCGAACGCAATGTGGATGCCGGGAATTTTTTCGTCTTGCAGGATGTTGCCGATCACATCCTTGCACGCGGTGTTGGTTCCGATTGCGAACTCGCCGACGCGGTCGCTATTTTCATCCGTGTGACAGTATTGCCAGAACTCCTGCTCTAGTTCTTTGTTCGCGCTGTGGGCAGAAGTTAGACGGTTCTTCGATACTTCAATCGTGAGCGGATCGCTCTTCAAGCAGCCGTATTTCGCGCAGAGGTAATCCCCGACCACGCCGTCGATGACGAACGTACCGTTTACTTCGCCCGGCGTAGTAAATGTCTCGCCGCCCGGCAAGTTGCCCCACTTCTTAGTGCTGATGATCCCGCTGGTTTTGAGCCACTTGTATTCCGGGTTCATATCGGCGACGATGCTGGTCCCGGCGGGTGTAGTCGCGCGAATCACTTTGGCCTTGCTAGCAAGCTCCCATACCTTTTGGCTGATACGATCCACTTCCCGGTAATCGGCGCGCATGCCTTTCTTCATGATCTCCGCGGTGATGTTGACCATGTGGGCATGGCGGATTCCGCGGCGATTGACGACATCCGTCATCTGCATACGCGTGCGCAGCTCATTCATCTGCGCTTGCACTGCGAAGACGCTGACCTGGCTCGACTCCAAATCATCGAGCACCTGATGAGGCATATCGGTAAGAGGCCTGGGCGCGTATTCTTCCAGAACAAACGTGTTGTACTCGAAGTCGTTTTCGTCCAGCTCCGCTTCAATGGCAGCCGCAATCTCGCGCGACGCTTCGTCCGTGATTACCGTCGTCTTCTCGTTAGGTTGAATATTGAGACACACGCGCACGGCATTGCGCGCTCCCGGACTCAATTCCGGATCAAAGCTCAATTCCGGCCTCGGTTTCAGAGATGATGTAATCGACAACCTTCTTCAAGTCTTTCGTTTCCTCGAATTTTTTCAGCTGGCGGTCCGCGCCGGAGCCGTTCTGCATAATGGTGTGGATGTACTCGATCTCCTTGCGAGAGCCGAGTTCATCGAGAACATCGTCCACGAACTCCAGGTACTCCAACATCAGGTCGCGCAAGGGTACTTCTATTTTCTTGCCGAAGTCGATGAGCTTACCGTCCAATCCGTAGCGAAGCGCTCGCCACTTGTTCTCCATGATGAGCAGGCGGCGGTAGAGGCGGAAGCCTTGGTTGGATGCGTGCAGCTTGTACAGCTTCGCGACCGTGGCCTGGATCAGCGCAGCGATGGCGAGCGTCTCATCCATCCGCATGGGAACGTCGCAGATGCGGAACTCGAGCGTGGGGAAGTGCGGATGCGGGCGAATGTCCCACCAGATTTTCTTCGCGTTGTCGATGCAGTTTGTCTGCACCAACAAGTTCACGAAGGATTCATATTCGCCCCAGCTCGGGAAGTAATCGGGGATGTTGGTGCGTGGGAACTTATCGAATACTTTGCAGCGGTAACTCTTCAGGCCGGTGTCCATGCCCAGCCAGAATGGCGAATTGGTAGAGAGCGCCAGGATGTGCGGGACGAAATAGCGCGCCGCGTTCATCAGGTGAATGATGACTTCGCGGTCCTCCACGCCGACGTGCACGTGAAGCCCAAAGATCAGGTTCGCGCGTGCGACCATCTTGAGATCTTCGACGATGGTCTGGTAACGCTCGTCGGGATAAATCTCCTGATGCCGCCAGTCAGAGAATGGATGGGTTCCCGCCGCTGCTACACGAAGGCCGTTCTGTCGCGCGAGCTTAATGATTCCGGTGCGTACTTCGCAGACATCCTTGCGTGCTTCCTGGATGTTTTGGCAGACATGCGTCCCAACCTCGATTACGGATTGGTGCATCTCCGCTTTCACGCGCTCGCTTAAAAGCAGACGGCCCTTCGCAACCATCTCGGCTTCGATGTGAGACCGAAGGTCGCGCGTTTCCGGATCGATGGTCTGGTACTCTTCTTCGATCCCGATAGTGAAAGTGGGGGTCACGGGCGCTATCCTTTCAGAAATGCAGACCAGCGTAATTCGCGCGCTGGATTCTCGTCGCTGAGCGCTTTTTCAATAGCCATGCGAGCGACGGCGTTGACGATCCATTCAAAGTTCGCAGGGCCAACCGAATTGTAGTCGGCGTCGGGCGCGGGGTTGAGAAAGTCGATGGCGTATGGGATGCCGTCCTGGACAGCGAATTCCGCGGTGTTCAGATCGTAACCTAAAGCCCGGCACAAAGTGAGGCAGTCGCGCACGACCCGATCGTACATGGCCTTGTCGATTGGGGGCGCATCGAGCACGTACCGCTCGGCATGAGGGCGGCGCGGATCGTACTGCATCACGTGAACGTGCTGCTGGTTCACGACGTAGCAGCGGAAATAATCGGTAAACTCGACGCTTGTTTGGAGCGTCATGCACAGGTCGCCGCTGTCATTGTAAGCGGCGAAGAATTCATCGGGATTATGTACTTTGTAGACGCTCTTCCAGCCGCCGCCGCTGTACGGTTTCAGGAACGCGGGGAAACCGATGTAGTTGAAGATCTCATCCCAGTTCAGCGGGAAAATCAGGTTTCGCATCGACTGATCCGTGGTTCCGGGCGGATGCGTGTGATGCGGCAGGACCACCGTCTTCGGGACCGCGACTCCGATCTTCGACGCAAGAGCGTAGTTGAAAAATTTATCGTCCGCG
>CAXSIG010000133.1:7813-10128 GCA_964237255.1 uncultured Bryobacteraceae bacterium | reverse complement strand
TGAATCGCTTCCACCATGGGGCGCGAGGGCGTCGTGGTAATCAGGTTGTTCATGATACTGATTCCGTCTAACGACAAGCTATTCGAAATCTCGCGTGTTCCCGCACCGATGAAATCCTGACCGGGCGGCGTGCCGTTCGGTGACTTCAATCCAGGAAGCACGCCTGGCGTGGTCGCAGCCAACCGCAATGGATCGCGCCCATTCAGCGGCAACTCGGCAACGGCTTTCGATTCCAGACTCTCTGAGATACTGGCATCGTCCGTCTTGATTACCGGCGCTGACCCTTCCACCACTGTCGATTGCGTCACCGAACCAATCTTCAAGCGGAGATCATTACGAACAATTTGATTGGCTTCCACCAGCACATCGCGCGTTTCCAACTTTTCAAAGCCTTGCTTTTCGGCGGTGATTACATAAGTTCCGGCGCGGACGAACTGAATACTGTAATAACCCTGATCGTTACTTGCGGCCTCATAACGGTCGCCGGTTCCACCGTTCACGGCAACAATCTGAGTACCTGGAATCGTTTGCCCCGTGGCGTCGGTAACTGTACCGACTAGGGCAGTTGTGGTGGCAAGTTGCGCGGAAAGATATGAGGCGCAGAATATCGCAAGAGTGAAGACCCTGAGTGAACCAACCATTTGTTAGAGGGTACGGTGGAATCCGAAGTTCGTCAAGCAGGAAACTTCGCGCCCCGTCGTATCGTTTAATAAGTCTTGAGGCGGATATTGCGGGTTTCGACCTTCATCGGACCTGCAGTTTTATGAAGCTGAATGCCTAGCTCACCAGACATTTTGCGGTTTGTCTTATCGTCATCCACCACCACGCACATCACCTTACCGTTAATCATGTGAATGAGCGTGTTGCCGCGAGCAATGATCACCACGTCGTTCCAATCATCTAGCTTGATTGCGTTCTTGAGTTCCCCGTTGTCGCCAACCGTTCCAATCGCGCCAGGCTTAGCGCCTTGAGGAATTTCCACCACCTGACCGCGGAGTGCGACAAACGCCCGACCCCGTTCTTCGTAAAGCTGGCCTGTATAGCGCTGCTGCGCGTCGATATCGAATTGATAGCCTTTCAGCACCCACTTTGCCACGCTGGGAAGCTCTTCGCTGCGATATTGAATCCCGCTATTCCCAGTTTGCGCGCCGGTCAGTTTGTATTGCAAACGAAGCTCGAAGTCGGCCGGTTGACCGCCTTTGTAAATGCAGAAGATATTTTGGGGTGGCTGATGGTCGGCTTTGGTTTCGCCGATCATGGCGCCTTCGTCCACTCGCCAGAAATCTGGATCGCAGTCCCAATTCGCAAGAGACTTGCCATCGAAAATCGGCGTGAAGCCGTTTTCGGGTAACGGAGCGACTTGCATCAAAAACAGCAGCGCGGCGAAGTACATCATTGCGGTTTCTCCCAGGTACGATTCTTAGCGGAACGAAGGACGGCATCGGTGACGTAATCGGTTTGGAGTGCGTCGCGGAACGTGGGTGCCGCAGGCGTGCCGTCTGCAACTCCACGAAGAAAATCGGCGGCTTGGTGAATGAAGGTGTGTTCGTAACCGATCTGCAAACCGGGAACCCACCAATGCTTCATGTAAGGGTGGTCGCTGTCTGTGATGTGGATGTTGCGCCAGCCGCGTAAACGGCCTTCGTCGCCGTGATCGAAGTATTCCAGCCGATGAAGATCATGCAGATCCCACTTGATGGAAGCCTTCTCTCCATTGATTTCGAATGTGTAAAGCGCTTTGTGGCCGCGAGCGTATCGGGTAGCTTCAAAAGTGGCGAGCGAACCATTGGCGAACCGCGCGAGGAACGCGCTGGCATCGTCGATGAGTACCGGCTCGGATTTGCCGCTGCCCACGTGTTTGGGCTCCTTGATAAACGTCTCCGTCATAGCCGTAACTTCTGCGATAGGGCCGTTCAGCCACATCGCGGTATCGATGTTATGGGCCAGTAGATCGCCCGTCACGCCGCTACCGGCTACAGAAGCGTCCAAACGCCATAAGCCTTCGCCGCCTTGCGGAAGCTCGCTCGATATCGTCCAGTCCTGGAGGAACACGGTACGGTAGTGAAAAATCTTGCCCAGTTTGCCTTCATCGATTAGTTGTTTGGCGAGCACCACGGCGGGCACGCGGCGGTAGTTGTACCAGACCATATTGGCGACATTGGCCTTCTCCGCCGCCACGACCATTGTTTCGGATTCCGCAGCCGTTCGGCCAAGCGGTTTTTCGCACAGCACCATCTTGCCGGCTGCGGCTGCGGCAACCGCGATTTCCGCGTGCGTATCGTTAGGGCTGGCAATATCGACAGCATCGATTTCGG
>CAXSIG010000133.1:0-7803 GCA_964237255.1 uncultured Bryobacteraceae bacterium | reverse complement strand
CTTGCGCCAATCCGTTTCATAGGATTCGTAGCCCCACTTTTTCGCGAAGCTCTCGGCACGATCCTTCGAGCGGGCGCAAACCTTTTTCAGAACAGGGGTAATCGGCAGATCAAAGAAATGCCCGGCTTGTGCGAACGCGTTGGAATGCGTGCGCCCCATGAATCCGCAGCCGATGACGCCGATGTTGAGAGAATTTTTAGTTTCAGCCATGTGCAAAGACCACGAGGTCTCAATTGCAGTTCAGTATATATGGCGGCAGTGTGGCTACCAAATCCGCCGGACGCCGTATGAATCGAATAGTTCTTCGTTGCTGATAATCGGAATGTTCTCCGCTTGCGCCTGCGCAATCAACATTCGGTCGAATGGATCTTTGTGATGAGCCGGAAGGAAGCCTGCGCGAATTGCGTGGTGCAACGAAATAGGAAGACTCCGAAAGCCCTCAAGCGCGATCTGTGCCTCAAAATGGGCAGCCAAGTCGGTTGCGGTTGGTAGCTTCCCGAGTCGCACTTTTGTCGCAATCTCCCAAGCGGAAGCCGCACTCACTAGAATTTCATTGCCGCTCTCTTCGATAACTCTGCGCGCCTTTTTCGATAATGCTGGATCGTCTGTGAGCCACCAAAGAAGAGAGTGCGTGTCAAGCAGGGAATCCATCCGCGTTTTACTCCCAAGCAAAGAGTTCGTCAGCGGGAAGCGGATCGAAAAATTCCTGAGGAATCACCAACCGTCCTTTCCAGGAACCAGGGCGTCTGCGCCCTTTTGTTTCTCCTATAGGAACAAGCCGGGCAACGGGCTTTGAGCCGCGAGAAATAATGACCTCCTCACCATTCGAGGCATGTTGGAGAAGACGGGAAAGGTGAGTCTTTGCTTCGTGAACTGTGACGGCGTGTGTCTTCATAATGGACTAATTTAGCTTAGCTAATCTACCCCGCTCCCGCAAAGCGGAATCAGCTCCAACCATGCGCGTTCCGGACAGCAATCATCACGCGAAGTACATCCGTCCAGGTTTTCGGGTCCATCATCACAGAGTTCGGGAACATGCAGCCATCCCAACAGATGTGCTGGAAGGCATGGGTGGGAAGACCCTGGTCGTCGCGCATCCAGGCGCCCGCGTCGCGCACAATGTCCAGACGTCCTTGCGGATCGAGCGGCAGGCAGTGTCGTCCCGTCTTATCGTGCGCGCCGGATCCGCTGACCGTTCCATCGTTCTGGGCCACGTGAAAGTCGATGGTCCAGGGACGAAGAGCGCGTGCCATTTCTCGATAAGCTTGCCGTAATTCTTCAGTCTGAGACCAGTCGAAGTCCTCGGGAAGCAGGCGATCTTCGGGAGCGTTGTGCCCCATCGTGAAAAGCATGGTGTGCGCCATGTCGGCTTGAAAGCCGACCACGCCGGGCATTCCCACCTCCTCCAGCAGTTCTCGCATTCGACGCCAGGAATGCATGCCGGCCCAACAGATTTCGCCTTCCGCCGCGAGTTTTTCCCCATGGTCGTTTGCGATAGCGCCGGCCTCGCGAAACGTTTGAGCGATTTGTCTGGTGCTGCCCGTGGGATCGTCCACCCAGGCGGATGGCGGTGCCGCCGAATCGATGCGGACTACGCCGTAGGAGCGTATCCCCAAACCGCGAAGCCGGCTACCGATGCGACAGGCCTTTTCAACCTGGGTCAAAAATGCTTTCCGTTGTTCATCATTGCCCATGGCGGATCCGCCGCCGGTAGGTTCCCAAACGGGCGCCACCAGAGAGCCAGCGCGAAGGTTTAGCTTTCGAAGTTGCTCGGCGAGGCGGGCGAGGTCGTCGTCGGAAGAATCGATATCGGTATGAGGGAGCGAGAGAAAAAGGTCGACTCCATCGAATTTAACGCCGTCGATTTCGGCCGCGGCAGTGAGAGACAACATGGTGTCGAGCGAGATCGGGGGCTCGGAATCCGGTCCTTTGCCGACAAGCCCGGGCCACATTGCGTTGTGTAAGGAGGGGTACTGATGAGTAGATGTCATTTCGTGTAACGGCGGAATTCCCAGTACAGTATATAAGTAGAGCGATGCAAGGATTCGGCAAAGTTGCGATAAGCGTTTTGGCGTCGATTGGAGCGGCTGCCGCACAAGATCTGAAGCTGCCGGACGGATCCGGTAAGGCGACCACCGAAAAGGTCTGCGGATCCTGTCATGGGGCTGAAATTATGATTGGCCGCCAGGAAACCCGCGAGACATGGGGCGCGATTGTGGACGACATGGTGCAGCGTGGCGCGCAAGGTACGCCGGAAGAGTTGTTTGAGGTGGTGGATTACCTTTCCAAGAATCTTTCCAAGGATGGGACGGTAACTAAGATAAACGTGAATCGATTATCGGCGACGGAACTTTCCAAGGTTTTGCGTGTGCCGGAAGCCCAAGCCGTCGCGATTGTGAAAGCTCGCGGCGAGAAGGGCGGATTCAAGTCGGTGGAAGAAATTGCGCAGGTGCCGGGAGTGGATGCAGCGAAGGTGATGGCCAGCAAGAGTCGCTTGGCCTTTTAGCTTACTGCTGCGACTTTAGATAGTCCGTGAGCACCCGGCGCACATAAGTCTGGGTCTCGCGATAAGGCGGAATTCCTTTGTACTTGTCCACGGCTCCTGGTCCGGCATTGTAAGCCGCCACGGCGCGGGCCACTTGGTCGTCCTTATCCTCATACTTGGCAAGCAGTTCTTTCAAATAGCGCGTGCCGGCATCGACATTCTGTTCGGGTACGGTTGGATCGGCGCCAAGCTGGAGTGCAGTGGCGGGCATGAGCTGCATTAGACCGATCGCACCCTTCGGTGAGATTGCCTTCGCATTCCCATTCGATTCCGCCCGGACGATGCTGCGCACTAGAGCTTCGGGAATTTTATGCTTCTCGGCAGTTCTTGAAAAGAGATCGCCGGTTTTCGGTTTTACCGTTAAAGAAGGAACTGCAGGTTCCGCGGCTTTTGGTTGAGGAGAAACAACGGGAGCGATCTCCTCCGTCTCGAAGGAAGCCACCTGGGACGCAAGGACCTCTGAGACCCCACCATTTGCGTAAAGTGTAACTCGATCGCCCGAGGTTTCGTGACGGTCGGCATGGAGGCGAAATCCATTGGTCAGGACGGCGTACTCTCCGGCATAGGCGCTCCCGCTCAGCAAGAACAGAGCGAGACCGGGCCGCCTCCACCGCCGGACGATATTATGAGATTTCTTCATGCCATCCTCTGAAACCCATAACTCTGTGACGACTCTCGAATGCGCTTTGTGCAGCCGGAAATACGAAGCCGGTAAACCGCACAACCTGTGCGAATGCGGAGGTCCCCTGCTGGTCCGGTACGATCTGGCGAAGACCGCCAAAAGCTGGGGAAGAGAGTCGGTGGGCGCCGGCCCGAACTCCATGTGGCGCTACGCTCCGGTACTGCCCGTCACCCGCCATGAGTTCATTATCTCACTCGGTGAGGGTATGACGCCGCTGTTGAGGACACCCAAAACCGGGAAGCGGGTGGGAGCGCACGACCTTTGGCTCAAGGATGAAGGGCTTAACCCGACGGCAAGCTTCAAGGCGCGGGGGCTGTCGTGCGCGGTATCGATGTGCGTGGAGTTCGGCATTCGGAAGATCGCGATTCCATCCGCCGGAAATGCTGCCAGCGCCCTTGCCGCCTATGCCGCCGCAGCGGGCATTGAGGCATATATTTTTATGCCGCGCGACGTACCGCAAGCCAACTTCATTGAGTGCAAAGCTTACGGAGCGCACGTGACGCTTGTTGACGGATTGATCAGCGATTGCGCCAAGATCGTCGCATCACGGAAGGACGCGGAAGGCTGGTTCGATGTCAGCACGTTGAAGGAGCCCTACCGGATCGAAGGCAAAAAGACGATGGGCTATGAGTTAGCCGAGCAAATGAGCTGGACTTTACCCGATGTAATTTTCTATCCAACCGGTGGGGGAGTTGGGCTAATCGGGATGTGGAAGGCGTTCGCGGAGATGGAGGAAATGGGTTGGATCGGGCCGAAGCGCCCGAAGATGATCGCTGTCCAGGTGGAGGGATGCCAGCCAGTAGTGCGGGCCTTTGCACAAGGGACGGCTCGCAGCGAGTTTTGGGACCAGGCACATACGGTAGCAAGCGGGTTGCGGGTACCGAAGCCTCTCGGCGACTTTCTTATTCTTGAAGCGGTACGGCAGAGCGGCGGGACCGCAATCGCGGTGAGCGATGAAGAACTGATTGACGCGGGAATCCAACTGGCGACTGAGGAGGGAATCTTTGTTGCGCCGGAGGGAGCGGCTTGCGTTTCAGCTCTTGAAAAACTACTGGCAAGCGGTTTCTTGAAGGCTGACGAGAAAATAGTTATCTACAACACGGGAGCGGGTTTGAAATACCTGGAGGCTTATGCCACTCGCTTTCCCCGCAATGCCGCCGGTGAGCAGAACAAGCTGGGAGGGTTGATTACGCCGCGATAGCTGCGGCATAGTGAGAGCAGGCTCTCGACCGAGGCCGTCCAGCCATGGCCGAAACGCTGCTCTACTTCACCGACCTTCTTGCGCTCTCGGTCTACGACCTGAAAGGACGGAGGCTCGGGCGTGTGAAAGATGCGGCGATCGTGCCCTTGATCGACGCGGCGCGAATCGATCGCTATCTTGTCGGCGCTGGAAGTACTTGGCTTTCGATCCGCTATATGCAGGTATCCTCCGTCTCCCTGGATGGAATTCGTTTGAACGACGAAATACTTGTGCCGTATCACTCAGACGAATACATGCTGCGGATTGGCCGGGATTTGTTGGATCAGCAGATTATCGACGTAAACGGGCGCAAGGTAGTCCGGGTAAACGACGTCACGTTCGAGAAGCGCGACGGTGCGGGACAGCCGTACCTGGCGGTATTAGAGGTGGATGTCGGGATCCGCAGCATCGTGAGGCGGATGCTTCAAGGGGTGGTGCCCCCGCGGACTGTTCGCCGGATTCAACATCGGATTACGCCGAATTCGATCGCGTGGGAGTTCTGCAACATCATTGAGCCGGATCCGCAGCGTCGGTTGCGGCTGAATATCTCGAACGACAAGCTGGAAAACCTGCACCCCGCGGACCTGGCCGAAATCGTAGAAGAGCTTGGCACTGCGGAGCGCGAAGCGATATTCGAGACGATGGACAGTGAAGTGGCCGCGGACACAATGTCGGAACTGGATCCCAATACGCAGGCCAGCATTCTGGAATCGCTCGAGCCGGAAGTAGCAGCCGATATTGTTGAAGAAATGTCGCCCGACGAAGCCGCCGACGCGTTGGCGGAACTGGAGCAATCAACTAGCGACGAGATTTTAGAGGAGATGGAGGACGAGCCGGGAGATGAGGTTCGCGAACTTCTGGAATTCCGCGAAGATACCGCGGGCGGCATGATGAACACCGAATATGTCGCGCTTCCGTATGAGGCGACGGTTCGGGAAGCGATCGAGCATTTGCGCGGGCAGGAAGAGTTGCTCGAAACGGTGAACGTGCTGCTGTTAGTGGATGCGGAAGGTATCTTGAAAGCCGCCGTCCCGCTGGCGAGGATTTTTCTGGCGGCCGGGGACACCGCCTTGCGTACCTTGGCGCCGGATAAACTTCGTCGTGCGACCGTAGATGTGAAGCAAGATCAGTTAACGGAGTTGTTCGATAAGTACAACCTGGTCACACTGCCGATTGTGGATGGAGACGGTCGGTTAGCAGGCGTCGTAACGGCGGACGACATTATTTCGGTATTGAGGCAAAGATAAACCTTATGGACGATCAACAGTTTCGGAATCGTGCGGACGAAGCGCTGGAGGAATTAAATGCGGCGCTGATTATCGCCGGCGACGATCACGGATTTGACGTAGATTTTCAGAATGGAGCGCTGACGGTGGAATTTGACGAGCCGCCCAGCAAGTTTGTGGTGAGCCCGAACGCGCCGGTCCGGCAAATCTGGGTATCGGCGCTGACTCGCAGCTTCAAACTAAGTTGGGATGAGGAGACCCAGACGTTCGTCTATCCGGAAACCGGAGAGACGTTAAACACGCTGATGTCGAAAGTGATCAGCACGCATCTTAGTGCGGATGTATTTGTTTAGCGCTCAAAATTTCTAGATTTTCGCGCGTTGCTCCGGAAACGGCTTGCCAGGGGATGTGCGCGTCGAAAGTGACGAGGCGTCCTCCGTCGAGCCGGGCGATATCTAACAAGTAAACATCGGTAATCGTCTTTGGTGTGATCGCCGAAAAATTATAGCGGCCCGCCGACAAAATGCTAACACCGTCCGGCAACAGATGGTGGTGTTCGGAATCGCAAAGTTCTTGAAGGATCTTCGCAATATCAGGAAGCCGAAGATTCGTGGAAGCGTACAGCTTGGTTAAAATCCGAAGCGAGCCGTTTTCAATGATTGGGCATGTAGCCCATCCACGGAACGAGTTTTGTTCGAACCATCGATGGGCCGCTTCGTGGGCCTCATGGCTTGGGTCGAGTAGCGCGATGAGAAAGTTTACATCCAGCAGCGGGAGTTTCATTCCTCGTCGTCGCGAAGCCGGTTAACCAATTCGAGGGTGACCTTGGGACCATTCGGACGACGGGGTAAAAGGGGAATACCGTTTCGATATTCAGGCTTTACTGATGTTGGCTGTAAAGCTTTGTGCAATAACTCCGACACCACCGTTCCAATTGAAGAGTGTTGCTGCATTGCGATTTCTCTCACAACAATCAAGACCTCGTCTTTTATATCTACGGTGGTCCTCATACTCAGAGGGTAGCAAATTGTGATGCGTGATGCAAGATGCGCGATGCGTCAGGTTCCTTTTCGTTTGATATCGATTTCGAGACGTTTAATCTTCTGATTCAGCGTGGAGAGCGGGACCCGGAGAGTCGCAGCTGCATCGGTTTGGCTCCAGCCCGCCTGAGTCAACCGATCAATAATGATCCGACGCTCAAAATCGGCCACGATTTCAAATAGTGAAGCGTCCGCAGGCAATGACTCGCCTTCGGTGCGCCGAATGCGAATGCCGTTAGCCTGAAGCAGGTGTTCCGGAAACACTTCAATCGGAATCAATGTGTCGGAAGCGAGTACGACGGCGCGCTCCACAACGTTTTCCAGTTCCCGAACATTTCCGGGCCAACTATGCTCCAGAAGAATCTGCATTGCTTCCGGCAGCAACCGAAGCTGCGATTTTCCGGACGAATCCAAAAATTTGCTATTTTCTTCGCAATATTTCGTGAAAAAGAACTCCACCAGCGGTGGAATATCTTCCTTGCGTTCCCGCAAGGGGGGCAGGTGGATGTTGATAACGTTCAGACGGTAATACAGATCTTCACGAAAACGGCCTTCTTCCACCAATTTGCGCAAATCCGAATTGGTTGCGGCCAGTATTCTGACATCCACCTTAACTGTTTCCGTCGAACCCAAAGGCGTAAATTCACGTTCCTGAATCACCCGAAGCAGCTTCGCTTGCGTTTCCGCGCTGACGGTGCCGATCTCATCGAAGAAAATTGTTCCGCGGTTCGCGATTTCAAATGAACCCTTCTTGGTATGGGTTGCACTGGTGAAGGCGCCGCGAACATGGCCGAAGAGGGTGGATTCGAGCAGGTCGGTAGGAAGAGAGCCGCTGTTTACGGCGACAAACGGAAACTCGGCCCGCGGCGAACTGGTGTGAATGGCTTTGGCTACCAATTCTTTGCCGGTTCCTGTCTCCCCCGTCACCAGGATGGTCGAGCGGGACGGAGCCACTTGCTCCACCAAATCGAGCAGCCGCAGCATGCGCTCGCTTTTCCCGATGATGTTGGGGAAGCTATAACGTTGCTTGAGCGCCTTTTTGAGTTGCGTATTTTCCGTCGACAACCGCT
>CAXSIG010000132.1:4833-10185 GCA_964237255.1 uncultured Bryobacteraceae bacterium | reverse complement strand
GGATCCAAAGCAGTTCGTTTTACAGCAACTGCTTCGTCGATCTTGGCAGCTTTGTGGCGTGTGAAGATATCTTCCACGTCGTCCGCGATTTCATCATTTGCGGAAACGGCGACAACGATTCCGCCGCTGTTCATTCCGTCTGTCAACACTTTGGCATCGGAGGCGGGAATTTTCCACTTCTCCATTGCGACAGGATTCGCCGCAGCAGTGCCGGAGTTTCTCATTACTCCAATGGATTCTCTCGGAATTCCTAATTGCGTTAAGTCTTCGACTGCCGCATCGGCCTGTTCCGAAGCGTGAAACAGGCAAATCATTGTGGTGTGCTCTGTGGCTGTGTTCATGATTGTGTCTCTCGTTCGTGCTTTTAACTTTTGTCCTAAAAGCTTGAGGTGCGCCTGGAATCGCAATAAAGCCGGGCGCACCGAATCAAGCGACTAAGCGCCGGCGGAGGAGCCTCGTACTTTATCCCAACCCTGACGGACTGCGGCCTTCATGTCTTCCCATGTTCCGGAGCCTTGCTTAGCCCAATCGTTCCGAGCGGCAGATTCCACCATGCTCCAGTCGCTCTTGGCATAGCGGGAGTCGCTTGCCAACTTGTGGCCGTACTGATAGGCGGGTGCATAGGTGTTATAAGAAGACCCACTCTTTCCGTAGTTGGCGGTGAAGTGTTCCCGGAACCCTGGCTCGTAATCGCTAAAGCTGGTCATTTTACCGGATTGCGAAGCGGGGATCTTCTCCACCTCAACATCCGTTCGGCGCACCGTGTCTTTAATGGTTTCCTGCCGCTCCGATACGCCTTTCCCGATCACAACCTCTTCTACAACCCGCGCGGTCTTCGATACGACAGCTTCCTCGGCAGATTCGGTCATTTCGATCGTGCCTTCTTTGAAAGCGGCGAAATCAGCTTCGGTCGCAGCTCGATTCACTGGGTGACGTTCTACGTTGACGTGCTCCTCACGAAGAGTTACTTGCTCTTCAACAGGACGTTCCGTGACGTGGGAGTAAACTCGCACGCCCCCACGATCCACCTGACGTTTTCCTACTTTCAGCTCTTCCTCGACCACCTCGAGCTTTTGCCCGCCGGTTGCCACGCCAGCGGCTTTTGTGGTGCCGGCCGCTTGTGCTGTTCCTTTCTGCTCGTTCACGTCCTTTGCTCCGTACCGCTGCAAGATCGCTGCCGCAGCGTCCGCTCGATTGTCGGGAACTGTAACGGCGAGGAAAGATCCGCCTGTATTCACGCCCTCTGTGTAGTGATCCCGATCTTCCGGATCCGCACCGCTAAAGGAGTGAAAGAAGTTGCTGATTGTTGCGGCAAAGCCTGTATCCGTTGTGGTGGAAGACGCCGCCGCACCTGGAAGCTGGGGCGCTCCGTCCTTCCCAACGATATGGATGTTCTGTGCGTCGTACCCTTCGTTTACCAGATCGTGCTTTACGTTCTGGGCTTCTTCATGAGTCTTAAATAAACCGATAACCGTACGTGACATCTCTACGTTCTCCTCTGTTGTTTTCTGAACTATTTGGGTTGGTTCGTTGCGCACCGCTCGACGACAAGCTCTTCGGTACGCAACGTGATTTGTTGACGATCCTGCGACTCGGAGGTTCGCGTTGTGACCCGAAGCTCCTCCTTCAAGACAAACTGCTTTGTTACGACCACAACTTCCTCGATGACCGAGTAAATCGCGGTTTGCCCCTCATAACGAACGGGGATTGGGCCATCCACAATGCGATTCACCGACACGTGTTCCACGTCGATATGGCTTGCCTGAATGCGTGCCAGTGGTGATCAGTCGCTTCTCCACCACCACTTCTTCCTGCAAAACGGGAACAACTACATTCTGGACCGTATCTACAGTGAAGTGCTTTTCAGAAGAAGCTGACGAAATAGACGCTTCTGGTTCAGGATTGTTTTTGATTCGGTCCACTCGCTTTCCTCATATAAAGCTAGCGGCGAAATCGATCGAACGTAGCTAGGCTACAGCCTTGCTTTTCGAAAAAATGAGCCTAGGTCCCAGCCAAGCACGTGCTTATTCATCCGGAACCTTGCGAGGCGCGGACTCTGCGATGAAACCGTGTTTCAATGCGTAGAGCGTGAACTCGGCCGCGTTGTGCAAATCGAGTTGGCGCATTAAGGCGGCCTTGTGGAATTCGACCGTTTTTACGGCTATTCCCAAAATGGAAGAGATCTCCTTTCTGGAACGACCCTCGGCAACCAGTTGCAGAATTTCACGCTGCCGGGCGGTGAGGTGGTCAGCTGTCGTTCGGTCTGGGCTTTGTATGGAAAGAAGGCTTTCTATTGTGTCCCGCGCTACAAGAGGACTGACGTAATGGTTACCTTTTAGCACTTCGCGAATTGCTGAAAGCAGTTCCGAGGCAGCCGATCGTTTTAGTAAGTATCCGGCGGCTCCGGCTCGGAAAGCCTCCGTGACAAACTCCGCATCCGAATGCTGCGTGACAAAAATCAACTTTGCCGAAGGAAGCTGCTTACTTAGCTGACGGGCAGCATCGATTCCATTCAGGAGAGGCATTGAAATATCCAAGAGAATTACATCCGGCTTTAGTCTCTGCGCCTCCATTAGAAGTGCCTGTCCGTTCTCCACGCGTCCCACGATCTCGTACTCGGGCTCCAATATTAGCCGAAATCCTTCGAGTAGCAGCGTGTGGTCATCCGCAACAATCAAGCGCGGCCGTTTCAAGCTACCCTACTTGCAAGAGGACACTGAATCACCAGCAGTACACCTGTTCCTAACGCGGTTTCGATTGATAATTTCCCGTCCAGCAAGCGTACCCGCTCCTCAATGCTAATTAGCCCGAGGCCCCCTTTATTCCGCGCAACCTCAAGATCGAAACCTCGGCCGTTATCACGAATAAAAAGGGACAATCCGCCCGTTACGCCTGCAAGGACAATTTCTATAGAGGCATTGCTTGCGTGTTTGGCTACATTCCGAAGCGCCTCCTGAACAATGCGAAACAGACCACTCGCGACTTCGATCGGAATGTTTCTGGGAACGCTGATGCTGGTGTACTTCACTCGGATTGCCGTGGAACGGCTGAATTCTTCCGTGTACGACTTCACTGCAATGGAAAGGCCGAGATGGTCGAGCGTGGCGGGATGAAGCTGGTGGGCAACTCGGCGGAGGTCGTCTGAGATGCCGGCTGCTTGCTGACCGACATCTCTCAGACGCTGTTTTGCGGCTTCGATGTCTTCAAAGGGGACTTGTTGCTCCAATACCTCAGCATCGAATTGAAGCTTCGCCATCTTTTGGCTGAGATCATCGTGTAACTCTCGTGAAACGCGCCGACGTTCCGCGTCTTGCGCGTTCATCAGACTCGCGCTTAGGTGCCTCAGATCCTCCCGACTTCGGAGCAGCGCGGTTTCACTTTCGTGCAGCGCCGCTTCCACCTGTTCTCTGCCAGCAATTTCATTTTGCAGATCCCGGTTCGCCTCTTCCAGCTCAGTGATCCCTGTAGTGACGCTCCAACGCATACGCGCATGCTGATCAAACGCTTTGCGCTCAGCATCCTTGTGTCTGGTAATATCCTCTGCTGTAAGCAGAACTAGTTTCTCTTGGTTACAGTAAAGGGCACGCAAGCTGAGGCACACGCTTCTTCGTTGCTCTCCGCCGAATTCGGCCTCGAAGTCGGTTTCGCCCAAATCATCGATCCTCTTCAGAACTTCTTCGAGCGTGAATTCTGGCCCGATCGCATTCTGCGGACCTTCATTCGCTCTGATCATCGGCAATCGCAAGAAGGCAGCAGAGGAGCCATAAGCGGACTGGAACGCTCGGTTGCAGAACAGCGTCCGGCCATCTTCGAAGCAGAGCAGCAGGACCGGCAGTTTGATGGATTCTAAAGCAATCTTTAGTAAATCGTGATCCGGATGAGGAGAAGCTATTGGCGTATCCATCATTTTTGATAAATTGTGATCGGCCCTGTTGACGGCGGCAGACGATATCCAGACTACTTCATCAGCTGCTGATAGACGCGGTCCAGGGCTTGGGGACCGACACTCACTTTGCCACGAAAGGGATTGTCCAGTGTACCGACCAGAAAGATCAAAAGGCCGAGAAGTCCCGACATCAGAATCGTCATCCAGAGGTGCATGTTGAAGCTTGGCGTATCGAAAAACAACGTAACGGTAATGCTGATCAGAGCACCGAGAATCACCAGCATCCACAATGCAGTAGGGATCGATGCCGTCACACTGTCCAGGCGCGAGCGCCTTGCTTCCACAAGGTTGTTAAATTGTTTGAAAGATTCCGCGTGCAGGATTTGCTGCCCGGCTGTTTTGGGCTCGAATGCCACAATGTGGTCCGCAAAGCTGTCGATCATTACTCCTGAACCGGTTGGGACGATGCCCCTCCTCTGCTCTGGCCAACTCACATCGATCACTTGACGAGTGTAGGCTTTCAGGTCTTCCCGCAAAGCTGAACGAGTGGGCTCCGGATATCCATTCACGTCCCGAAAGAGGGACGCAACAACCTGGGCCTCAATATCTACTTTTGCCTCGACTGCTGAATACGTATTCCAAGTGCCAACAGCTACCAAGCCAAGCGTAATGCCGTAGAAAACGGTCACTGCTGCCAAGTAATAGCCCACGATGTCGTTGTGCGAATGATCTTTCTCGTGGATCGCTCGAACCCACTTGCGGGTGCTGTATAGGCCTGCCACCCCGAACAACAGGAACGCGGAAATGCAAAGAAGACCGAAAACCCAGTTGGGTAGGTCGTACACCCAAAACATATTTGTCCTTTCCTACAACGCTGTAGATCACGTTAGGTATTCACTGATGACACTCATCAGCGAGCCTGTTCGAAATAAAAGAAAGCCCGCCCGGACGAGCCGAGCGGGCTTGAAGACTGTTTCCTTTTTAAGCGCTTTATTTGCTCTTCTTGGATGTTTCGTGGGCCTTCTTCGAGGACTCATGGGCTTTGCTCGAATGCTCGTGCGCAGTTTCTGAATGTTTCGACGCTGCCGTGTGATCGCCCTTTTCGTGGTGTTCGGCTGCTGTGTGATGCGCCTTTGCGGCGCTCTCGTGATGCTCGGCCGCTTCTTTATGAGAATTCTTTGGCATCGTTCCAAGGTATCGCAACAGGGGTCAGTTCATAAATGCCGAAGCAAGCGTGTACGTAGGAAATATCACTCGCAGACTCCGATTGCGTTCAATCCACTTCCGTGATTGTGGGTTAGCACTGGTATCGGAAATGCTTGATGATTTCGTGTTTAAGATCCGGCTGAATCCCTTTGCGACCTTAAAGTTTCTTGTTCGATCTTCAAGTAGCCTTACTGTGCCAATATCTTGCTCTCGCGGTGTGCCTGAGTTTTGCGAGCAGTTGCTGATTTCAACAAAGTGAC
>CAXSIG010000132.1:3987-4823 GCA_964237255.1 uncultured Bryobacteraceae bacterium | reverse complement strand
CCAGCCGCTACCATTCACAAAAATCCGCCGTTTTGGTGGGCTGGCTACGTTCCGGCTGCTATTACGGTTTGTTTGGCAGCATGGCTCGTTGTCTGGATGGGCGGTAGCGTCCTAATCCCGCTACTACTCGGCTTTGCGCTCAGCTTCATGCTTGAACCGCTCGTCGCTCGGCTGGAACGATTTGGCCTGACCCGGCACTCCGCTGTACTGGCCGGGTTGGCAATTGCTTTTCTGGCAGCGACCGCAGTGCTAGTGTTCCTCTTACCAAGTATTTTTCACCAGATCCGCGAGTCGGTTGATAAAATTCCGCTTGCCGCGAAAGCCATCGCTTCTCGTGTGCGAGGACTGCTCGCGTTTGCCCAGCAACGATTGAGCCCGGACTTGTTTCGTCAACTACAAGACTCTGTAGAGCAGTTCGAACATGATCCGAGCTCCGTGACCTCCCGCATTGGAGGATGGTTATCCAAAGGTCTGTTGGGTCTCGTGAGCGTTGGATCTACAACACTTGGCCTGGTGATTGTTCCGTTCTTTGTTTACTATCTCCTTCTTGACCTCGACAAACTGAAAAACCTGCTCGAGAGCCAGATTCCTGTTCGGCATCGGGGTGTTGGAACCAAATTGTTTGATGAAGTTGGGGATGTGGTTCGAGGATACGTGCAGGGACGGTTTCTCATCGCGGCAATTATGGCATCGATCTATGCAGTAGGCCTATTGCTTCTGCAAGTTCCTTTGTGGGCCGGCATCGGTCTGATCGCCGGGATTATCGGAATTATTCCTTACCTGGGGGTCACAAGCGGCATTCTGCTGGCTCTTGGTTTTGCCGCGCTGGATGGTGC
>CAXSIG010000132.1:0-3906 GCA_964237255.1 uncultured Bryobacteraceae bacterium | reverse complement strand
TGTTTGAAGACTATGTGCTTACCCCACGAATTATCGGCGGCAAGCTGGAACTTCACCCCATGCTGGTTTTTATCGCGCTCATCGTCGCCGGGGATCTCTACGGGTTGTTGGGGCTGGTGCTGGCAATTCCAGCACTCGCGGTTCTGAAAGTGTTCGTGCGCTTTTTCGATGAGTTGTATCATCGATCGGCTTTTTACACCACTCCCGCTACAGATCAGACTGGTCGTAATGTTGTTCCGACCAGCACCGCACAAAAAGCAGCTGAATCAGTCAATGCGTAAAGTGTTGCTGGAGCCGTTGCGACCTTTGATCTCAAAAGTACTCGAGCCGTTGTAGCGATGGAAGAAATTTATGGCTAAGCCAGGAATAACCAACTTGATGGGGCTACTACGGCAGACATTCTCCAAATGGAGCGACAGCGAAGCGCCTCGGCTGTCCGCGGCGCTCTCCTTCTACACGATTTTGTCATTGGCGCCTTTGATGGTTTTGGTGATTGCCGTAGTCGCTCTAGCCTTCGGTAAATCCTCGGCTCAGGGACAGATTCTTAATCAGATCCAAAGCATGATCGGTGAGGATGGCACTGCCGCCGTCAAGATTATGATCGAGAACGCGGAGAAACCGGCGTCCGGCGTTTTCGCTTCGGTCCTCGGAATTCTTACTCTCCTTTTTGGAGCCTCCGGCGTCTTCGGAGAACTCCGGTCCGCGTTGAACACGATATGGGAGGTAAAGCCGCAAGGCTCCCAAGGTTTAACGGGGTTGGTGAAACAGAGATTCTTTTCGTTTGGCATGGTGCTCGCGATTGGCTTTCTTCTGCTTGTTTCTTTAGTCTTGAGTGCCGGTCTCGCTGCTGCGGGGAAATTCTTTGGCCAACTGCTGCCTGTACCAGCTTTCATTCTCAGCGCAATCAATATAGTCGTTTCGTTGGTAGCAATTGCTGTGCTGTTTACCCTGATTTTTCGATGTGTGCCGCAAACGAGAGTAGCTTGGAAGACCTGCTGGATCGGGGCGATGGCAACGGCAATACTTTTCACGTTGGGCAAACTCTTGATTGGTTTGTACCTGAGTAAGGCAGCAGTTGGCTCCGCCTACGGAGCCGCTGGATCTGTGATCGTGGTCATAGTGTGGGTGTATTACTCCTCGATGATTTTCTTCTTCGGTGCGGAGCTCACCCATGTTCTTGCCTGTAATTTAGGCTATACAGCTCGGCCGGAAAGAAAAACTCCTGAAAACCTCTGACCAAAAGCCGCATGAGCCGTATTGAGGAGAAATAATATGCCAAAGAGATTTCGGCTTGAATGTGGACCATTCCTGATGGAAGTAACGGAAACGGCAACGGATTGGATTGCGCGAACAGCGTGACCATTACCCCTCCCATTTCCACACGCAGGTAATTCCGCGCGAAAACGGCTTTGGTGATCTGGGCAACATCTATAATCTGGCCGTCGGAAAGGGTCAGCGTCGTCATGCCAATGTCCTAAAGATTAGCACTCAGTTCTAGTTGCCAATCAGGGAAGGTTTGTGTCCTCTTCCTGCGCGATTTGCGCGCCGTTGCTGAGGCGCTGCAGTGTCACAAGCAGCAGCGACTCTTGGGCCTCCGAAATCTGACATAGCGTCAGATTATCGGAACAAATTTCAAAGCCATGAAAGTGGCGGGGTTTTCGCGAGCAGCGGCGTCAGCGCAAAGTATTAGACTTCTGCTGCCCGTTTATTGAGATCTGGCAACGCAAGCAAGGTCTCGACAGTCTCTTGTAGCTGTTTCGGCCGGAACGGTTTAGGCAGGAAAGCCGCGCCAGGTATTAATTTCCCTTCGCGCTCCAGACACTCCCGCGGGTATCCCGAAAATTGCATTACCTTCATTTGCGGTCTGTCTCTTACCAGGCGTTCCGCGATGTAAACGCCGCTGTCAGGGGGAACGCCATGATCAACGATCAGCAAATCAATCACGGGCAGGGTGGCGGCTATTATTTCCCCTTCGTCGCCCGTCGATGCAGTATGGATGCTGTAACCGGCACGCTCAAGCGTCGCTCGGGTGAGATAGATGACGGTTTCTTCGTCATCTATCACTAAGATCACGGCCATATGCTGAAGCATGCCACAGGCTGCCGTAGATGTTAGAGCCGTAATCGCACAAATATAACTCTTATTTAGGGGGTATTACCGAACTCTACGTAGTAATATTACTTAGTTTGATGAGGGATAGAAGCAGACCAATTACAATTCTTCTGGTCGATGACGAGGCCGGTATTCTCAGCCTCTTTTCCTTGGTCCTGCGTAGCAAGGGCTACGAGGTTATCACCGCAGCCAATGGTTTTGAAGCCCTGGAATTATGCCGACGAAACAAGCCAAAGGTGAACCTCTTGCTGACCGATGTGGACCTGCCAAAAAAAAACGGCCTTGAACTAGCACGGGAACTAAGAACACTACAGCCCGATCTTTCGGTGCTTCTGATGTCCGGCAATCCCTCTCGTTGCCAGGATGACAACAATACCATTCCTTTCGCCTTCCTGGAAAAGCCATTTTTACCCAAGGCGTTGCTCCAGGAAGTGGAGCGGGAGCTAAGCAAAGCCAGCCTTTAAAGGATATATCACCAAGTCTTCGGGAGCAGGGCTGTTTACTACAACATAAAGCGACAATGAAAACCGTCAGGCTTCCGGTGTAGTAGAAACTACCAGCTAACGAGGTACAAACGATGTTATACGTCGGCGTCGATGCTCACAAAGCGACTTCGCAGATCACCGTTGTCAATGAAGCGTGTGCACGAGCGCCAGAACAGCTCAGCCGCGTGATCCCGAAACACGGCCCGGGAAAAACGCCCCAAAAACAACCGGATCGCAGTCGTGGCAAGGATTGATGATTATAGATGGAAGCCGGTAATCAGGCTAAGAGATGCTAAAGGAATGGGATATTTGCTATATTCCATCTGTGGAATGTGAAGTCGAGTTCTCGGATGAATTCGGCGATTGGTGGGGCAGCTTAGAGGAAGACGAACAGGATAGCGTCCGCGACAGTGTGGAATTGCTTCGCAGGTACGGAGTGACGTTACGATTCCCCCATACTTCCCGAATTGCGTCTTCGAACTATCCAGGAATGCGCGAGCTTCGGATTCAGCATCGCGGACGCCCTTACCGGGTTCTCTATGCCTTCGATCCGAACCGGGCGGCAATGTTACTGATTGGTGGTGACAAAACGGGGAACAACCGATGGTATGAGATTTTTGTTCCTCTTGCGGACAATATTCTCAGCCAGCATGTGGAAGATTTGAAGAACGAGGCCGCCGGAACCTAGGCTTAAAAGGATCCAAAGGAAAACAACCATGTCTCGGAACTTTCGGGAACTCGAGGAGAAAATGTCTCCCGAACGAATTAAACACAGTAACGGTCGCGTTGAAGAAATGATTCAGGCAATGCCTCTCAATGAGCTGCGGGCTGCTAGAGAATTGACTCAACAAAATCTCTCAGCAATTCTTGGGGTAAACCAAGCTGCTGTTTCTAAGCTAGAGCGCCGAACCGATATGTACATCAGCACATTAGGTGATTTCATCAAGGCGATGGGCGGAAGGCTGGAAATCAGAGCCGTTTTCCCTGATGGAGTCGTAACAATCGAAAAATTTGGCGATCGCGTAAAGACTATTTGAAGACCGGCTTTTGCTAACTGTGCTTTTTTGCCAGGAAAAATGGACCAATACAATCCTGCAATGACTTTTCGTTTCACAACTGCCCTTGTATTCGCCATTCCCATATCTGGGTCTGGTGCCGTAACCATTACCGTCTATTGTCAGACCGGCTTCCGGTGAGTTGAGCACCTACTTCAAGGAACGGGACATTCTCTGGGAATATGAGGGTTCTTCGCGTGATCGTCTTGTGCCTGTGTAGCGGCCTGATCGCAGGCGATAGGTCGCTCTGTGCT
>CAXSIG010000131.1:0-10205 GCA_964237255.1 uncultured Bryobacteraceae bacterium | reverse complement strand
TACGTCGGCAAGGATATCGCCTATCAACTGTGGAAGTTCGGTCTTCTTGGAAAAGACTTCCATTACCGCCCGCTTCTCACCTATCCCGATGGCCACGAACTCTGGGTCTCGTCGGCACACGCCGCCGGACACACGCCACAGTTTGGAGGAGCGCAACGCGTGTATAACGTGATCGATGTGCGCCAAAGCTACTTGCAAGACGTTGTGGTGGCAGGTCTCCGAGCGCTGGGGGCGGCCGCGCAGGCCGATGCATCTATTCACTTTTCCTATGAAATGGTGGCTCTCTCTCCCAGATGTTCGGTAGACCTGGGGTTAGAGCTTTCTGACGAGGATCGCAAGAAGCCGTATATCGAAGTCTCCGGACGGAAAGGTATCGGCGTCAAAGCGGACGATTTGATCGACCGCCTTATCGAGACCATGCTTGCCGAAGTGGAATCGCGCCACGCGGACAGTCCTGCCGACGAACGCCAACTGGTGGCCCGCCAAATTGCAACAGGAGCACTCCGCTACTTTCTGCTAAAGTTCACACGGCCTACCGTGATTGCTTTCGATTTTCAGGAAGCGCTCAGCTTCGAAGGTGAGACCGGACCGTATGTCCAATACGCGGCCGTGCGCGCTCGTAACATTGCCCGCAAACTGGCGGATCGCGGGGAACGTCTGCCCGATTTCGGCGCCGACCTCACGCCAGCGGCTCTCGAACGGCAACTGGGAGCCGAAGATTTCTGGCAGGTTCTGTTACAGACTTCGAAGCGGGATTTAGTTCTAGATCGAGCGGTTTCGGCCGGCGAACCAGCGCAACTGGCGCGATACGCCTTCCAGTTGGCCCAGTCGTTCAATAATTTTTACCACCAGTACCCCATCCTCAGCGAATCCGATCCGGAGAAGAAGACTTTTCTGCTTTGGATGACGGAATTCTTCCGGGTGGAACTGGAGCGGACGCTGGGATTGCTGGGGATTGAAGTGCCGGTTTATATGTATGCTCTCCCAAAATCTCTAAGCCTCGTAGCGCGCCAGCCCTGGGGCTGATCCGCGAGCGCGTATTCCACATTCACGGCAATTTCCTGTTGTTGCGGACCACAAACAAATTCCGCAGGTCCAGCCTTGATCAGAACGCGCCTGGGATCGGCAACGGAAAGCGTTACGGTATGTGCGGGCATCTTCACAACAACGGCGGTGAGCCGTTCTTCCGCACATTGCGTTTCCAGCAGAACGCCGAACTCCGACCTGATTTGGTCCTGGGCCTCGATAAACGGGTTTACTGCCAACCCTCGAGGCACGCGGGTCGTCACCAGTTGTAGCTTTCCTTCTGCGTTGCGAACATACTGAACCTGCATTTCTGTTCGAGCGAAATGAGCAAGCTGCGCCGCTC
Source organism: uncultured Bryobacteraceae bacterium (assembly GCA_964237255.1). Classification (GTDB taxonomy): domain Bacteria; phylum Acidobacteriota; class Terriglobia; order Bryobacterales; family Bryobacteraceae; genus JALYXI01. The sequence continues at coordinate 8,836 of CAXSIG010000131.1, read as the reverse complement.
TGGCGGACTGTTCTCCATCCGCCGCCACGCGTTGCGCCTCCGCGGCCGCTTGTGCCGCTTCCTCATGCCGACCCAACTCGTTCAGTGCGGACGACAGCATGGTCCAATAACCAAAAGCGCGTTTGGGCGGAATATTCCGAATCGCCTGGAGTTGAACCAGAGCTGCCGCGTAGTCGCCCCGATTACTATCCATCTGAGCGAGACGATACCGCGCATCGTCAAAGTGCGGCCGGAGACCAACAACGTACTCCAGCGCTTGCCGCACCTCCTCGGGAGACTCGTCCATTTGATCGGCCAATTGAGCGTACCGGTAGCATAAATCAGCATCCTGTAATCCGGCGCTCACCGCAGATCGCCAGTATTCAATCGCTTGGCTTCGCCGACCCTGACGCAACGCGAGCGTGCCCAGCGAAGCCAAAAGAGTCGGATCGCGGGGCGATCGCGCCAGCAGTTCTTCGTAAAGCCTCTTCGCTCGATCCAAATCGCCGTTCGTCGCCGCGATAACGGCCTGAACCTGACGCTCCCCTACGTCGGTCACCCTTGTCGAAACGGTATTTGACGCCGGTGTCGGCAGCTTTCGTCTTCGTGATCCGCCGAAATGGAGCCACTGTTGCGCGTCCGCAAGAAGGTCCTCGGCCGACCGGCCGTAAATCCTCTGGAACGCCTGAGAGCTACTAACCCCCGAGTTCAAAAACTCGATCAGGTCAGCGATTTTGTTAGTGAAGGCAGGCGCGTTGACCAACATATCCGCCACCGCCCAGCTTTGGGCGTAAAACGCCGACGCGCGAATTGGATCGTCCGTATCGGACCGCTCTGCCTGGAAGAATCCCGCAGCCGGTATCCACGGCCCTCGCCGCAGAACCTGCGCGCGAGCCGCTATTTCACCCCCAAACTCCCAGCCGTGATTAGTAACCGTGACGGTCGCTAGCACCTCCGCCAAGCCTTCGTTCAGCCAAGAGGGAACTTTCGCGCCGGCGGCATGCAGCGCATAATGCGTATATTCATGGGCGGCGACGGCAAAACCGTTCGTGGAAAGTACCGGCATCGCAATGTAGTTGCTGTCGTTGAGCGACGCGAAATAAGCGTCTGCCAAGGGGCGAAACTTCACTGCGGCGTATTGCTGGGCTGTCCGAAACTCCACGACGCGAACCGGTCGCATTTCCTCCCTACTCCCCGGCTTAAAACCCAGAATCCGACTTTGGTCCAGGAATGCCCGAATTTCCTCAAACCAGGAGAGAGTTCGTTTCGCACTTTCCGCCCCGGCCTGCGAGTAAACCTCGAAATGCGGACTCACCGCCACGGACCAACCGGACGGGTCGAAGTCCGCAGGCGTACCTGCGGCCGGGGCACAAAGCAGGACTATCGCGGAGGCGGCATGCCGGAATCGCGCCACAACACTCACCCTCGCACACCTGTTGCGCTCCCGGCACATTTGTTCGGGGTGTTGGGTATCGGCTAGACTAGGTAATTCGATACCGGCGACGAACGTGTTCAGTTTTGGCAACGCGATAGTTTAGGTACGCGTCAAGCTGAGGAGCGTTCCGTTTTGGAAAGGGATCAGGTTTTCATGAAGTTTATCAGGCCACAGCGCCTGACCGCCGCCATTTTGTGCTTGGAAGGGTTACTTGCATTCAGCCCCGCCCGCTCACAAACTCCGCCGCCCGCCACGCAACAGGCAAATCCGCCTCAGCCACCAAAGCCACAGCCAGCGAAACCGAACCCATTCGAGACGGTCCCGGAAGGCAAAGAACAGCCTCCGGTTCAAGCACCAAAACCGCCCGTGATTCAAAATGTTCCGGGTACTCCGGCCGCGTCTGCTCCTGTGGTTGCCACCTCAGATCCGAACGTAATCGGAACCATTGAGTTTCGCGGTTCCCGGCGGGTCCCGCAAGACACGTTGAAGGCGCTTATTTTGTCCCGTACCGGCGACACGTATAGCGAAGAAACGTTGCGCCGCGACTTCCAGGCGCTATGGAATACGGGCCGCTTCGACGACATTCGTCTGGAAACCGAGCCTTCCGACAAAGGTCTAATTGTCCGCTTTGTGGTGACTGAGCGACCCGTTGTTCGAACCATAAAATACGAAAACGTCAAATCGATCACCACCAGTGAAATTCTCGACCGATTCAAAGAGCGCAAGGTCGGTCTTTCTGTGGAATCGCAGTACGATCCAAACAAGGTCCAGCGCGCTGCTGTTGTCTTGAAAGAGTACCTGGCCGAGCGCGGTCGCCAGTTCGCGATCGTAGATCCGGTCGTGCGCCGCGTGCCGCCCAGTTCGCTTGAGATTATTTTTAACGTGAACGAAGGTCCCAAGGTGAAAGTCGGAACCATCACGATCTTGGGGAATGAAGTCTTCAGCTCGAAGGATGTGATTCGCGCCATGAAGAATTCGAAGCCGATCGGCCTTCCGCACTCCATCTTTCTTGAAAATCTATTTGCCCGCACCTACGATTCCACCAAGCTCGAAGAGGACAAGGAGCGCGTCCGTGACGCCTATCAGCAAAAAGGCTATTTCACGGTCAAGGTTCTGGATCAGAAAGTCGATCTACGAGACGTGCCGGGGGGCAAGCGTACACCGCCGATCTTCCTCAAAAGCAAACCCGGTAAGCGCGCCGATTTAACTATGCCCATCGAGGAGGGCCATCAGTTCCGTCTGCATAAGATCAATTACGTCGGCGTCAAACTGTTTCGCACCCCGGAAGTTTTATCGAAGGGGTTGTTCAAAATGGACAACGGTGATGTGTTCTCCACCAGCAAGCTGCGCGACGGAATCAAGAACTTGACCAAGCTATACGGCGACTTCGGCTATATCGATTTCGTTCCGGAACCGGATATCCAGATCATTCCCAATACAGACACCCTGGATCTCACGCTGACCGCCGACGAAGGCAAGCAATTTTTCGTTCGCCGCATCGACTTCACCGGAAATACAACGACACGCGATAAGGTGATCCGCCGCGAAGTTCTGATCGATGAAGGCGATATCTATAGTGCGCGTCTCTGGGACGCCAGTATTCTGCGCCTGAACCAACTCGGCTACTTCGAAGTGCTCAAAGAAAACGAGAGCTACGAACTGAAGCGCAACCCGAACTCGAACACCATCGACATTTTGCTGAAGGTCAAGGAGAAGGGCAAGAATTCCATTGGCTTGAACGGCGGCGTTTCCGGTATTGCCGGAAGTTTCGTCGGCTTCAACTATTCGACGAACAACTTTTTAGGCCTCGGCGAGACACTTTCGCTCGAATCCCAACTTGGCACGCGCGTTCGCGAGGTATCGTTCGGATTCACCGAACCCCACGTGCTCGATTCCAATATCCTGCTCGGCATCAACGCCTACGTTCGCCGCTATAACTACGATCAAGCGCGAGAAAGCTCCGTTCTAAGCGGTCGCGACCTTCGCGCCTACTATGACGCGCTTGGTAGTCAGAACCTGCTGAACTACGTGCAGAATTCGAAAGGCGCTTCGATTTCCGCCAGCAAACAGCTTCCCCGAAGCTTTGCTCGTATCGGCATTACTTATGGTTACGATGTTTCCGACCTCACCACGAAGAGCACTGGCGCCCAGAATTACTTCCAATATCTTTACGTAAACCAGGTATCCGGGCCGAACGCCCTGCAAGGCTTCCGAACCAGCCGCATCGTACCTTCCTATACTTACAATTCGAAAAACCACCCACTGACACCGACGGCGGGCAAGAGCATCTTCTTCTCCGTGGATTTTGCCGGGAGCGTATTAGGCGGAACGGTAAAGACAGTCCGACCATCGCTGGACATTCAGTACTACCATGCATCGCCGAAATGGCGGCGCAACGTGTTTGCCTTTCATCTCCTTGGGTCTACATATTTCGGCTATGGCGGTGGGGTGATCCCTCCTTACTCACGTACTTATATCGGCGGTGAGAACGATGTCCGTGGCTTCGATTTCTACGGCATCAGCCCAATTGCTTTCATCCCGAGCAGCGCGAATATCGGCATCCTTGACGATCGGGGAAACCAGCGCTATCAGAAGGTGGTCAGTGGTGATGAGACGGTTAGCCAATACGCTGTCACCCAGACTATCCCGATTTATCAGATCATTACGCCAGGCGGCGATACCCAAGGCATCTTCAATTTCGAATATCGGATCCCGATTTTTGGCCCCGTCACCATGGCCCCGTTCCTCGATGCCGGTATGAACAAGATCTTGTATAAGAACCAGCTCCGACTGAATCAGGGCCGTATCGACGAGTTGAATAATCTATTCCCGCAGGCCGCGTTCAACAACAAGGTGGACATCGTTCCGGGAACTCAGAACATCAGAGTGTCGACGGGTCTTGAGGTTCAGGTGCTTCTGCCGATCGTCCAGGCTCCGTTTCGCGTTTATTACGCGCTGAACCCCTCGCGTGTTGCACAGTATATCCAGACCCCAATCGTGGCGGACCGAAGCTACTTCCCGAACAACGCTACATTTGCGAACGCCATATCCCAGTACGGTGTCGCTTATCCGTTTTTTGAAAAGCGCGGTACCTTCCGGTTCACCATCGGACGAACTTTCTAACATAAACTGAATCCTAAAGAAGAGAATCAATGAAACTGAATTCCGTACTCCTCCCGCTTGCGTGCCTATGCGCCTCGTTATCTTTCGCGCAGACCGGCGCTGCGCCTTCCACTACCCCCACTCCTGGCGTAGCCCCCACGAAAGTGGGCGTGATTGATATTCAATCCGCTCTCATCCAAACCAAGGACGGCCAGAAAGCGGCGGCGGATCTTAAGGGCAAGTTCGGTCCGAAACAGAGCGAGTTGGAACGTAAGCAAGGCGAAATCCAGCAGCTTCAGCAGACGTTAAGCAAGGGCTCGAACGCCATGAGCGAAGAGGCCAAGCAAAAAACGATGCGCGATATCGATGCGAAGACCACGTCGCTGAAGCGCGATTCGGAAGACGCGCAGGCCGATGTCGAACAGGAGCAACAGCGCATCATGGGAGAACTGGGCGGCAAAATGATCAGCGTGCTGAATAAGTACGCCACCGAAAACGGCTTCGCTTTGGTGATCGACATTTCGAGCCAGCAGACCCCGGTACTCTTCGCCTCCAACACCATCGACATCACTCGTCAGATCACCGAACTGTACGACAAGGTTTCGCCCACCATGACTTCCAACCAACCGGCGATGCGTCCGGCTCCGGCGGTCAACCGTCCAGCATCCTCGACGCCTCGGCCTTCTGCACCTCCTGTTAAGAAGCCGTAGCGGACCCGCTCCGTACTTCGCCCGGGTGTAATCTAAGGGTATGAGGTTGCTGGCAGCTGTTCTTCTGGTGGCTGGAACGCTGGGCGCGCAAGTAGTTTCCAATCGAGCGGCAGGCGGCGTGGTTTTCACTAGTCCTGGGGGTTATGGAAATGTGGCTTTCCCCGGAACTGGCCGTCCCTCTATTGGACACGTTCCGACTGCGGCGTCGCCCGGTCGAACTCTTGGGCGCACGGGAAACGGAATCGGCTCGCGCCGTAACTACGCTTCAGGAGTTGCCTACCCAGTCATCGTAGGTGGGTATGGAAATGGTTACGACGGCTATTCCGATCAGTCGGGATACGCCCAATCCGGTTATGGCCAGTCGCAGCCGAACATCACGATCGTGAATAACCCGGCTCCGCCTCCTGTCGCGCCGACCGTTGTAATCAATCAATACATGGGGCCCCCACCAGATTCGGGCGCGAGCGAAACGACCCACATCTTTCAACCTAGCGCGAACTATCCAACCGAGCTATCGGGAGCAGACTCACCGCCTGCCACGCCGCACTATTACCTGATTGCGTATAAAGACCACTCGGTTTACTCGGCGCTGGCGTATTGGATTGAGGATAAAACACTTCATTACGTGACGCCCCAGCAGACGCACAATCAGGCATCAGTCGACCTGATCGACATGGACTTTACCAAGAAGCTGAATCAGCGATAAATCGCCCTCAAGAAAGTCGTATTGGAGTAGTTTGTTCGGTTGTTCCCAAACGAGTTCTGCGAAGGTGCCTCGATTCTGCGGCTTCCCGCGGTACTGCCGAACCTCGAAAAAGATAAGCAGAATCGGATTTTTATCCGGATAGCGATATTCGTACCGGAGAAATTCCTTCCCGATTTGGGCGTCGATTCCGAGTTCTTCTTCCAGTTCGCGACCTAACGCCGCTTCCGGCGATTCGCCCGGCTCCAACTTGCCTCCGGGAAATTCCCATTTCAGCGGATGCGGGCCGGTGGCACTCCTTTGTGCAATCAAAAGCCTGCCATCTTCCCAGATAAGACCTGCGGCGACGGTCAGCATAGACAATTGGATCATGTTGAGCGAGCGGCTGATCGATCACTTCCAGAACCCGCGCAACGTGGGCGAATTGCCGTATCCGGCAATCGCAATTACCGCATCCAATCCCGTCTGCGGTGACGAGTTGAAACTTTGGCTTCATTTTGAAGGGCAGCGAATTGCGGAAGTTCGATACAAGGTCCGGGGCTGTACCGCGTCGATCGCTGCCGGAAGCGCGCTCACCGAGTTGTTACTTGCCCAACCTCTTGCTTCTATTACGGCTTTGGTAGTCGAGGAGGCGGTAGGCGGTTTAGCCCCAGAATCGAAACACGCCGCTCAATTGTGCGCGGATGCGGTACGCCGGATTACGGCTTACGCCAACCTGGAGCGTCGCTGAAATCCCGCATAGCGGCGTCCAATTTTGCAGCCTGCTTTGACGGCCAGACCTCGCCGCGATTTTCGGAATAGGCGTCCTGAAAGTCTTTCAGCGCTGAGACCAGTCGATTAAAACGCTCGGCAAATTCCCGCTTTGTTTCCGCAGTGGCTTTGCGGGACGCAGCCGCTTGCGAGGCATCGCGGGCCCGTGCAAGCATTTCAACGGCTTGTGCCGGACGAGTAGGGTCGATCGCTTGTTGGCAAAGAAAAAGCAGAACCAGCGAAACCACCATGGAAGCAGATTACAACTGTTTCAATTCAGTTACAAGTACCACCCGGTATTCTGGTGGTACGTGGCCCTTACCGTTTACACCGAAACCGTTGTACACCTTGCACCGCCGGCTTTTGCCGCCGAAGCGCCGTATCAGGTTGTAATTGTTACGCGCGAAGACGGGTCGCGTGTTACGGGACGCTCGGACGGCGAGCGTGTTCAGATCGGGGATGCGGTGGAAGAACTGGAAGCGCGCGAGGGTGTGCCCCACTTCCGCAAACTAGGTTAGTTTGTAAAGACGGGTGGCATTGTCCCAGGTAATCTGACGGAACAGATCTGCGGAACACAACTTCTTAAGAGTTGATAGCGTCTCACGCGCCGTGCATTTTCCGCCAAGCGGACCCTGCGGCTGTCCCAACCCATGGCCGTCCCGGCACCCGCAGTCGCTTCCGAACATCAGGCGAGTCCGGTGGCGTTCTACAAACCGTGCGGCGAAATCCGGATCCCGCTGAAGAAAATTGCGGCCCGAGTTTGCGGACAAATCACCGTAGACGTTCGGATAATCGCTAAGCACTCGCTCCGATACTCCGCCGGGCGCGATTTTGCCGGTCGGATAATCCACCGCGTCATCGACCGTAGCACTTATGTGCGCCCACCAGGAGTTCGCATGGGCGATGAAGGTTGTCTTCGGATTGCGCTTTACAAGCGCTGGAAGCCGCGCGATTCCCGTATTCCAGTGCCCTTGGTTTTCTTGAAAGTGCAACAAAACCGGAACGCGAAGCTCTGCCGCAAGTGCGTATACTCTTTGCATTTCCGGCCCGTCGCACGCCACAGGATATTTCAACTCGCCGAAGCCGATAGCTCCTCCTTCCACTCCGGAGCGGAGTATTTCAATTGCCGCAGGTTCGCGGACGTCGTAATTGGTAAAGCGCACGAACCGCCCGGGATTGGCCTGCATGGTGGCTTTGGCGCGGTAGTCCGATCCGCCGCCGGGCAGAAATACAGCGCGCGTGATCCCCGCGCCCTCTGCGTGGCGTACTTCCTGCCCCGGTTCTCCCCCCGGATGGTAATGAATGTCGATTATCGGACTACCCCATTCACCCGAGTCCAAAAATCGGAATTGTTAAAAGCCCGATAAAATCACGCCTTTTCACACTCATTGCCCTGGAGTTTATCAATTCAGTGCGTACAATGTCGGCAGGAGAAGCGTATGGCTTTTGAAAATAAAGTTCCAGTTCCGGGTAGCGAGCGTCATCCGTTACCTGGAGCTAAAGAAACGGGCGCGGCGAATAAGCGCGAATCCGTTCAAGTGACCGTCGTGTTGCACAAAGAATCAGCAGATCGGAAGGATCTGGTTCACGAGTTCGCGTCTCATCACGGCCTGGCGGTAGTTCACGAAAATCCCGATGGAGAATCCGTTATCTTGTCAGGAACCGTCGCGAATTTGGAAGACGCATTCGGAACTAGTCTCTCCAACTACACCGTGCCGGAAACCGGCATTTCGTATCGCGGTCGAACGGGTTTTGTACATGTGCCGAGCGAGTTGGAGCCGCATGTTCAGGCTGTCCTCGGTCTCGATAACCGGCCTATCGCTCGCCCACACTTCCGCGTCCATCCTCACGCCACGCCGGCGGGAGCATTGACTCCGGTTCAGGTGGCTCAGCTTTACGGTTTCCTTCCGGCAAGACCGGCAAGGGGCAAACCGTCGCGATCATCGAGTTGGGCGGCGGCTATAAGACTGCCGATCTCACCACCTACTTCGCGTCGCTCGGAATCAAGAAGCCGTCGGTAACCGCTGTTTCCGTGAGCGGAGGCACGAACACACCCGGCTCCGATGCGGACGGCGAAGTGATGCTGGATATCGAAGTGATCGGCGCGGTGGCGCCCGGTGCGGCAGCCAAGGTGGACGCCGCCATCCCCGAAGCAGC
>CAXSIG010000130.1:8082-10209 GCA_964237255.1 uncultured Bryobacteraceae bacterium | reverse complement strand
GCAAACCTTTCTCACCAGCTTTGTGTGGGCCCCGCCGATGTTCCACAATTATGTGTTGAGAGACTGGCAGCTTTCCGGCACCATGACGGCCTACACCGGACCGCCCTACACGCCGAAGGTGGCAAACTACGACATCACAACCGGCGGCGCCGCGCGGCCTGACCGCATTGCAACAGGAACCCTGCCCAATCCGACGCCCGATGCGTGGTTTGATCGATCCGCTTTCCCGGTCGTGCCGCTCAGCGGATTTCGGTTTGGAAGTTCAGGCCGTAATATCCTGGACGGGCCAGGAACGTTCAGTTTGAACACCGGCGTTTCGCGTACGTTCCGGTTTCGGGAGACTTTAGCGGCGCAGTTCCGAATGGAGGCGTTTAACTTGACGAACCATACAAATTTCAATCTTCCCTTGACGCAGGTGGACACCATCAGCGGCGGAACCATCACGGCGGCGAAGAGTCCCCGGCAAATCCAGGCCGGTCTGCGGGTGTCGTTTTAGCTATGCGTTATCTACTCTTTGCGCTGTGTATCGGTAGCGCTGTTGCAGCCGCACCTGTCGACTTTCGTCGCGACGTTCAGCCTTAAATCGAAAAGAACTGCTTGATGTGTCATGGGCCGGAACAACAGATGAACGCGTTTCGTCTGGACCGTCGAAATGCTGCGATGCGCGGCGGCACGCGAAGCGTTATCGTCCCCGGTAACTCGGCAGCCAGCCGTTTGTATCTGCGTTTGATCGGAAACGATTTCGGGCACCGGATGCCGACTACCGGGCCGTTGCCGCCGGGTGAGATTGCCGTGTTCAAGGCGTGGATCGATCAGGGCGCCAAGTGGCCGGATGACGTAGCGAACGAGCCGGTTCGTTCCGCTTCGGATCCCATCGCGGTGCTTATGTCGGATGCTCTTCGCACAGGTGATGCCAAGTTGTTCCGTACATTACTGGCAGACCACAAAGATTCGTTGAATGGACGCGGGCCTGGTGGGTCCACTCCGCTGATGTTCGCCGTTCTGTACTCGGACGCGGCGACTGTTACCGAGTTGCTGAAGCGCGGCGCCGATCCGAATCTGGCGAACGATGCGCAAGCTACCGCTTTGATGTGGGCTGCGCCGGATGTGGAAATGACGCGGGCTTTGCTGGAGCACGGCGCGCTGGTAAATACCGCTTCGTCGGAAGGTAGAACCGCCCTGACGATCGGGGCCGGAATCGCAGGGAACTCGCGAACGGTGCAATTGCTTCTGGAGCATGAGGCAAATGCGAATCCAAAAGGACGGCCGCCGAATGACACGACTCCCTTGCGGGAAGCCGCCGCAGTCGGTGATCTCGCGAGTATGGAAGCGCTGGTGGCTAAGGGCGCCAACGTGAAAGCGGCGGGTGCGGGTGCGCTCACCGGCGCGCTGGAAGCGAGGTGCCGGAAGTGTATTGCGATGCTTTCGACGACTGTTACTGCGCAAGGCTATACCTCGGTTCTGCATTCCTTATCGGTCGCGAGCGACGCCGAAGGCATCCGCTATGCGCTTGAGCATGGCGCAAACGTGAATGCCGCCGACGGGGACGGGCGTACTGCCCTGATGTATGCCGCGAACAATGACCGGCTGCCGATTGGAACGGTACAACTTCTGTTGGACAAAGGGGCCGATGTGAATGCGAAGAGCCATGCCGGCTCAAACGCTTTCGATGCTGCGCGCCTGCATGGTGACACGCCTGTTTTAGCATTGTTGGCGAAGGCAGGGGGAACGGCACTTGCTCCGATTGTGCCCGCTTCAAAACCGGGAGTTCCCACCACCGCGAGAGAGGCCATCGCACGGGCGATCCCACTGATCCAACAAGCCGATTTAAACTTTACGCGCAAATCCGGATGTGTTTCCTGCCATAACGAAGCTCTGACCGAAATGGCGCTCTCGGTATCGCGGAAGGGTGGCTTCCGCATCGATGAGCCCATGGCGAAGTTGGAGGTACATGGAGTCACCGCGTTCTTCGGCGAGTGGCAGGAGCGATTATTGCAGGGCATGGCTCCGGGCGGCCCTGCTTATATCCTGCAGGGGTTGCATGCTGAGGGTTATGCGAGCGACTTGCTTACCGATTCCATCGTTCGGTATCTCAAACTGCATCAGTTCGCGGACGGTCACTGGGGT
>CAXSIG010000130.1:4868-8072 GCA_964237255.1 uncultured Bryobacteraceae bacterium | reverse complement strand
TTGTGCGGAGACGAAGTGACGAACACGGCAAATTCTATGCGCGCGCTGCAGTTGTACGCATTGCCGACGCATCAGGCCGAGTATCGATCGGCAATAGACAAAGCTGCCGACTGGCTGGAGCATGCTTCGGTATACACGCACGAAGACCGGACATTCCGGTTATTCGGATTGGCGTGGAGCGGGCGCGATGTTAAGCAGGCCAAGATCGATTTATTGGCGACTCAGCACAAAGACGGCGGATGGTCCGACAATCCCTACTTGAACAGCACCGCTTATGCAACCGGCGAAGCGCTAGTGGCTCTGCATGAAGCCGGCGTGCCGGTCAACGACGCGGCGTGGCGGCGCGGAATCGAGTGGCTGTTGCAGACGCAACAGAAAGATGGATCGTGGTACGTGCGCTCTCACTCCTATGGCACACAACCATACTTCGATAACGGGTTTCCGCATGGCGTGGATCAGTGGATTTCCGCCGCCGCTACGAACTGGGCGGTAATTGCGTTGGCACTGTCGACTTCAAGCGCGAGCTGAGATCGCGCAAGAGGTTGTTTTCATGTCAATCCGATGACGTACGTTTTGTAACATACAGCAAACTAACCTAAAAAGATTACGAGTACTAGCCCGAGAAACGGACTAGTACACTCATCTCGGTCGTACTGTACTAGTACGCCAGAGTACACACCAATTTCATCGGGGCAAGAAGTATGCGCACATTCGCCGGACGAGCCGTTTGTAACAAAGTAATTGGAACGCGGAACCTTCAGTTTTTCCTGCTTTTCGTCGCTTTGGCCGTTGCTGCAAATGGGCAAAGCCCGCAGCTTACCGGTACTCTTACGTCGCCCTTATATAACAACGGAGTGTATTCCGTTGGTCTTGTCCTGACTAACAGCGGCCCGGCTACCGCATCGAACATAGTCATATCTCAGCTTGCCCCGCGCGTGCTTTCCGGAACGGGAAGCGTTGCCGCAGCTACCCGGCTATCCCCGTGAATGTCGGCACTCTAGCTTCCCAGGCAAGTACGACGATTCAGCTCTCATTCAATGTGACCTTGCCGGTAACGCGTTTCTCGCTTGCGGAAACGGGCAGTGTCCAGGATGCGCTGGGAGCGTCGTATAACTTTTCGATCAGCCAACTAGCGACTATTCCCGCTACAACCACGCTCAGCATCGCGCCAACCGGACTCACGTTCGGCACGCAAACCATCGCTATTTCCAGCTCCGCGCAAAGCGTTTTGGTCCGGAATACCGGCACGACCGATGTCGCGTTTACTAGCGTTTCGGTGGGCGGAACGAATCCCGGCGATTTCGCCGTGAGCGGCAACAGTTGCGGTGCAACGCTAGCACCATCGGCTACTTGTACGATTACGGCAACGTTCACGCCGACTGCGGCCGGCGCGCGGTCCGCGACGTTGATTGTCGCGGACAATGCGACCGGCAGTCCTCAAAGCGTCAGTTTGAGCGGTACCGGCCAGGTAGCGCCTGTTAAAACGCTTAGCTTTACACCGTCCAGCTTGACCTTTGCCGTGCAAAATATCGGCACTAGCAGCGCGGCGCAAAGCTTCTCCGTACAGAATACCGGCAATGCAACGGTCACCTTTACAGGTATGGCCGTAACGGGGACGGCAGCCACGGACTTTTCGATCAGCGCGAACACATGCGGATCCACGCTGGCCGCCGGCAGTTCCTGTACTTTGGGCGTTAGATTTTCGCCGATTACCGTTGGGACGCGTAGTGCCGCCATCACCTTTGCGGACGATGCCACCGGCAGTCCTCAGGCTGTAACGCTGAGCGGTACCGGCCAAACCACGCTGATGACTTTGAGCTTCACGCCTTCCGCTCTAGCCTTCGGTCCCCAGAGTCCAGGGAGCACCAGTTCCGCGCAAAGCGTGCTCATTCAAAATACCGGAAACACAACCGTAACATTTAACGGCTTCGCGCTATCTGGAACCAACGCGGGCGATTTCGCGGCGTTGGCGAACACCTGCGGCTCTTCTCTTGCCGCTGGCGCTTCGTGTTCCGTTTCTATTACGTTTAATCCAGGTGCAAACGGCGCTCGAACCGGTGCGCTGGTGGTTACCGATAGTGCAACGGGCAGCCCGCAAAGCGTATCCCTGACCGGCACGGGGCAGACGATTACAAAAACTCTTAGCTTTACTCCCACCAGCCTGACCTTTGCCGCGCAGAACACCGGTTCCACCAGTGCAGCGCAGGGAGTATCGATTCAGAACACCGGAAATACAATGGTGACCTTCTCAAGCGCCATTGCAATCGCAGGTGCGAACGCGACGGATTTCACGCTTACCGCCAATACATGTGGCTCCACCTTGGCCGCGGGCGCCGCTTGCGCCGTAGGCGTCGCGTTCAGTCCCGCGGCTGCCGGTAGCCGGACCGCAATCATCGGTTTCACGGACGATGCTACCGGAAGTCCGCAAAGCGTGGCTTTAAGTGGAACGGGCCAGACCCCCCTTACCACCTTGAGTTTTACGCCCACGAGTCTCACCTTCGCGGCACAGAATACCGGTACCACTAGCGCTGCCCAGGGCGTGAGCATTCAGAACACCGGGAATACCGCTGTCACGTTTACCGGCTTTACGCTGGCCGGTACCAACGCGAGCGACTATGCGGTCTTAAGTAATACGTGTCCCAGTTCACTTCCGGCGAGCGGTGCTTGTTCTGTTTCGATTACCTTCAGCCCTTCCGGGAATGGCGCGCGCGTTGCCGCGTTGATGGTTGCCGACAACGCTACCGGCAGTCCTCAAAGCGTCTCGCTAACCGGCACCGGGCAAACGATTACCCGGACACTCAGCTTTACTCCTTCCAGCCTGACGTTTGCCGCGCAGAACACCGGTTCCACCAGTGGAGCGCAAGGCGTCACCGTGCAGAACACAGGCAATGCAACGGTAACGTTCACAGGCTTTTCGCTTACCGGTTCCAATGCCGGCGACTTCGCCATTGCCGGAAGCACTTGCGGAATCACGCTGGCCTCCAGTGCGACATGTTCGTTGAGCGTCACCTTCTCCCCGACCGCCACCGGCACTCGAACGGCCGCCGTCACATTTGCGGATGATGCCACGGGTAGTCCACAGAGCGTCGCGCTAAGCGGCACAGCACAGACGCCGACCATGACGTTGAGCTTCACGCCTTCCAGCCTGACGTTTGCCGCACAGAACACAGGCACTACCAGCACGGCCCAAAGTGTCGGGATTCA
>CAXSIG010000130.1:4619-4858 GCA_964237255.1 uncultured Bryobacteraceae bacterium | reverse complement strand
AATACCGGCAACGCCGCGGTGGCCTTCACCGGCTTTACGCTTGGCGGAACGAATCCGGGCGATTATGCGATTTCGAGCACCACTTGCCCCAGTTCGCTAGCCGTCGGTAATTCCTGTTCCGTTTCACTTACGTTCAGCCCCGGAGCGAACGGAACACGCACAGCTTCGTTACTGGTGGCCGACAACGCCCCTGGAAGCCCTCAAAGCGCAGGCGCTGTGCGCGCGGTCGGCGGCCCTGG
>CAXSIG010000130.1:0-4609 GCA_964237255.1 uncultured Bryobacteraceae bacterium | reverse complement strand
AGGACAAACCCTTATCAAGACTCTCAGCTTTACCCCATCCAGCCTCACGTTCGCCGCGCAAAATACCGGCTCCACCAGTGGAGCGCAAGGCATCTCCGTGCAGAATACCGGTAATACCACGGTAACGTTCACCGGCATCGCGCTCACTGGTTCAAACGCCGGCGACTACACCATTGCCGCAAACACGTGCGGATCCACGCTGGTCTCTTTGGCAAGTTGCTCGGTGACCGTGACGTTCTCCCCAACCGCTATCGGAGCTCGAGCAGCCGCTGTCACATTTACCGATGACGCCACGGGTAGCCCTCAAAGCGTCGCGCTTAGCGGCATAGGTCAAACCCCGACCATGACCTTGAGCTTCACGCCCTCCAGCCTGACGTTCGCATCACAAAATTCGGGGAGCACCAGCGCGGCGCAATCCGTCACGATTCAAAACACCGGCAATGCCACGGTCGCGTTTACCAGCTTCACGTTGGCCGGGGCTAATCCTGGCGACTACGCAATCGCCGCGAATAGTTGTCCGGCATCGCTCACGCCGAGTGGCTCTTGTTCCGTTTCCATCACATTCAGCCCGACGGCGAACGGGCAGCGCCTTGCCACTTTGCAGGTGGTCGACAGCGCCACAGGCAGCCCGCAGAGCGTCTCTTTGACAGGTACCGGACAAGTGGTAACCCTCACGCTGTCCTTCACCCCCTCTAGTTTGACCTTCGCGGCGCAGAACACAGGGACCACCAGCAACGCCCAATCCGTGACGATTCAGAACACGGGAACCGGTGCGGTCGTAATGAATGGGGTAAGCCTGACCGGCACGAATGCCGCCGATTTCACAATCCAGTCCAGCAGTTGCCCAACGGGCGGGAGCACATTGACCGCGGGAAATGTCTGCTCCGTATCTATTACGTTTTCGCCGAGTGCTGTAGGTGCTCGCACCGCGAGTTTGCAAGTGGCTGACAATGCCACCGGCAATCCTCAGTCCGTGGCCCTATCGGGAACAGGTCAAGCGCCCACGATGACGCTTTCCTTTTCGCCGTCCAGCCTAACTTTTACCGGGACGGTGAACACGGGAAGCAATAGCGTCGCAAGTTTCAATGTTACGGACACGGGGAATGCTCCTGTTACGTTCACGTCTTTTGCGGTATCCGGAACCAACGCGGGTGATTTTGCCATCACCCAGAACACTTGTCCGACTAGTCCCGCAACGCTTACGTCTGGTGGTGTGTGTACCATCCAGGTGACGTTCTCGCCTATCGCCGCCGGCGCTCGCACGGCAAACGTAGTAATTACGGACAACGCTACCGGAAGCCCACAGACCGTGCCTTTAAGCGGGACCGGCCAGGTTCAGAACATCAGTCTCACCATCTCTCCAGCCACGCTTACGTTCGCAGCCCAGAATTTATCGTTGGCCAGCGCCGTGCAAACGGTAAACATCTCGAATAACGGCAACACTGTCGTCTTGTTCAACGGATTTTCACTGACCGGAACCAACGCGGCGGATTATTCCATCACTTCGAACAGTTGTCCATCCTCGCCGGCCACCCTGGCGGTCAGCACATCGTGCTCGGTCGGAATTGCCTTTACGCCTTCAGCGATAGGGACTCGCACTGCATCCCTTGTTGTCGCCGATAACGCCACTGGCAGCCCGCAAAGCGTTTCGTTAACCGGTACCGGTCAGAACACATCGAAGATGCTCACCCTGACTCCTACCTCCCTCAGTTTTCCCAACGTGACTATCGGGAATGGCAGCGGGCTCTCATTCAATGTTCAAGCCAGCGGAACTTCTGCCGTTACGATAACCGGCTTTGCGATTAGTGGAACCAACGCTTCGGATTTCTCAATTACCAACAATACATGTCCGTTGTCGCCGACGACGCTGACGGCGGGAGCGTCTTGTAATGTCACCGTTACTTTTTCTCCAACCGCCGCCGGTACGCGCACCGCTTCCGTTGTCATTGCGGACGATGCGACGGGAAGCCCGCAATCGGTAACGCTAACGGGTACAGGGCAGACTCCGGCTTCTACGATTTCCCTGAGCCCGTCTAGCTACACGTTCCCTACAGCCATGAACATCGGCTCCACCAGTAGCCAAGTCAACTTCACGATTTCGAACACCGGAACGGGAAGCGTCACTTTCAACTCGTTCACCTTGGGAGGCACGAATGCGGGCGACTTCGCGATCGTGCAAAATACCTGTCCCCAGCCGGCCTCTTCCTTAGCCGCGGGAGGCAGTTGCTCCGTTGGATTCGAATTTATTCCGACTGCCGCTGGGTCAAGAACGGCAACAATCACGATCGTGGATAACGCCACGGGTACGCCGCAGCATTTCGTCATCAGCGGGACCGGCCAAACTCCGGCCAGCAATATCTCCTTCAGTCCTTCCAGCCTTACGTTTTCAGCTACCACCATCGGGAACACTGCAAGCCAGACCTATACCTATGTCATGAATACAGGTAACACGCCGATCATCTTCAGTTCCATTGCCATTACGGGAGCCAATGCGCCGGATTTCAAGATCACGAATTCCACCAGTTGTTCAGCGGCATTCAGTAATAGTTTGGCTGCAAGTAGCGGATGTTATGTCTATGTTACTTTTTCGCCGACCGTCAGTGGCACGGAAACAGCCAGCCTGACATTCACGGACAACTCTTCGGGAAGCCCGCAGACCGTGGGACTATCCGGCACCGGTCAGAACGCAACCCAAACCCTCTCGTTTAGCCCCTCGACGATTGGCTTTGCCACCACAAACCTGGGGAGCACAAACAGTAATAACTACGTATACATCACGAATACCGGTACAGCTTCGGTGACCCTGAGTAACTTCAGTATCACCGGAACCAATGCCGCGGATTTCACATTAGGAGCTACGAACTGTTCACCGTTGCCATATATCCTTACCCCGGGCGCGCAATGCTATCTGTATGTCAACTTCACACCTTTGGCGGCAGGATCACGTACCGCTAGCCTGATCGTTACCGATACCGCCACGGGAAGCCCGCAAACCGTGGGCCTGAGCGGCTCCGGTCAATCCAGCACGCCTTTTACGATATCGCCCAGCACGCTTACGTTCACGGGGCAGAACCAGGGAACTACCAGCGCCGGGCGCGCGGTAACCCTGCTGAATAGCGGATCAACCGCCATTTCGATTACAAGCCTGACTATCGGAGGCGCCAATGCATCGGACTTCTCAGCCACAAGTGGTTGTGGCTCATCCTTAGCAGCCGGCGCCAACTGCATGATTTCGGTGACATTCACGCCTTCAGCGAATGGAACGCGGTCTGCCAACTTAATAATCGCGGATTCCGCTGCAGGGAGTCCCCAAACGGTCGCTTTAAGTGGAACGGGCCAGAACGCCGTCCAGACGATTAATCTGAGCAACAATGTCCTCACGTTTACGTCGCAAACTTTAAATAGCACTAGTACAGCGCAACTCGTCGGCGTAACGAACAACGGAACGGGACTGGTTACCATCGGGAGTACCTCCATTGCCGGAACTAATGCGGGGGATTTTACAATCTCGAGTAACACCTGCACTACACTAACCCCGAATGCTACTTGCTATGTGTATGTGACCTTTGCCCCTCTGGCGGTCGGCGCACGGTCGGCTACGCTGCAGATTAGCGATAACGCCACAGGCAGCCCTCAATCGGCGGCATTGTATGGTACCGGAGTTAGCTCTACCCAGCACCTCCTGATTTCCGCTACCTCCCTTTCTTATGCGGCACAGCTTCTCAGCAGCACTTCCGTCACCCAGAATTTTTATGTTCAGAACCAGGGCACCGGCAGCGTCACACTAAACTCCGTTTCGATTAGCGGGGCGAACGCTTCAAATTTTGCAATTACATCTGATGGTTGTTCGGGCCAGACGCTCTCTTCGACTAGTTACTGTTACGTCTATATCGCCTTCACGCCTAGTGCGGTTGGAACCCGCGTCGCTTCGGTACAGATCGCCGACAACGCGACGGGTAGTCCGCAAAACGTCTCACTGATTGGGATCGGGCAGAACTCCAATAGTGGAATTAACATATCGGCTAATGGGCTCTCCTTTGGCCAGGTGAATCAATATACAACGAGATCAGCGCAGTACTTTTACATTTACAACGTTGGTACCGTGCCGTTGACTCTCAATAGCTTTACTCTCATGGGAACTAACGCGAGTGACTTTTCCATCTCGCTGAACGAATGCCAGGTGGGTCCGGCATCCATTGCAGCTGGTGGCAGTTGCTACGTGTATCTACAGTTCACGCCGACAACATCCGGCCAGGAAACGGCGGCGCTGCAGATTTCAGATTCCGCAACGGGATCGCCGCATACCGTCCAGTTATTAGGGACGGGTGTGGCGCAGACGCAGACCACCAGCTTGCAGCCGAATGCCATTTCATTTGGCACGGTACTTGTCGGTAGCAGCAGCCCGGCCAACTCTCAATATTTCTATGTGTATAACCGCGGATCCGCCCCGTTGATGCTTAATTCCTTCAATATCACGGGAACGAACAGTGGCGATTTCAGCATTTCCTCAAACACCTGCCCCGCGGCCCCCGCGACGCTGGTATCGCAAGGGGGCTGTTACCTCTATGTGTCTTTCACGCCAGGAGCAGTAGGGCCCCGCACGGCTTCC
>CAXSIG010000129.1:9443-10232 GCA_964237255.1 uncultured Bryobacteraceae bacterium | reverse complement strand
GAAGCTGGCAGAAGTTATACCGTCCCGTGGTTACCGTCCGAATCGGCGAGCCGATCCGCGGCACGCTAACCACCATTGAATTACGACAGGCCGTACTGAGCGCATAGGAGATCGCCATGACATTCTTACTCACTGTTATCGTCATCGGTCTCGTTATTGTGCTCGTACGGATGCGGACTCACGTTAACGAACTCTCGAAGCGCGTGAGCAGGTTGGAACTGGGAGCAGTCGCCGTGGTGCTACCCGTTCCCGACCTCCAGCACGAACAAGAACCGGAGCCTGAACCGGCTCCCAGCCCGTTGTTCCATCCGGCTTCAAGCCCGGCTTTGGGCGAAGAACCGCTGCCTTACACACCTGAAAAAACACCGACCCCGTTTCCGGATCTAGCGCCTCGGCCGATACTGGCTCGTCTTAAACGGGCCCTTGTCTCCAATCAGGAATGGGAATTTCTGATTGGCGGCAATCTACTGAATAAACTAGGCGCGCTGGTGCTCGTCATCGGCATCGCGCTGTTCCTGGGGTACTCATTCGGCCACCTGAGCCCGGCCGGACGTGCCGCCATCGCGGCGGCCATCAGTCTTACATCGCTTCTGGCGGGAATGCGCCTGGAAGGGAAGGGTCGCTATACCCTCTTTTCCCGCGGACTGATCGGCGCCGGATGGGCCGCGCTCTATTCCACGTCGTACGCAATCTACGCCGTCCCCCAGGCCCGCATCATCTCAGATCCTTTCGTCGGCTCTCTCGTGTTGACCGCGGTAGGCGCCGTGATGATTTGGTATTCTCTTCGCT
>CAXSIG010000129.1:0-9433 GCA_964237255.1 uncultured Bryobacteraceae bacterium | reverse complement strand
CGCTACCGGTCGCAAGCTGTTACGGCAATCGCCTACTTCACCGCTTTCGCAGCGCTCGCGGTGACGCCCTCCAGCCCCTTTGCGGTCTTGGGACTGCTCCCGCTCGCGGCGTCGCTCCTCTACCTTGCCTGGCGGTTCGAATGGCACTCCATGGCTTTGTTCGGATTGGCCGCAACTTACTTGACCTGCATTTCACGCGGCAACTCCGACGCCCCTCTAGCCGCGACACAATCGCTCTTTCTCGCCTACTGGCTCCTCTTTGAAGCGTTCGATTTGCTGCGCGTCAAACGCCGCCTGATTGCCGGCGGACAAGACTTGTTGTTTCCCTTGAACGCCGTTTGCTTCCTGGGGCTTTCCTATCTCACGTGGTCCGCGCACGCGCCGGGCAGCTTATGGCTGGCTTCGGCATTCGCCGCCGCACTCTTCCTCGCGGATACCCTGATCCGCGCCGCCGTCCGGCCGCCCGCGTCCTTCGAAGACGAAACGCCACTGCTGCATCGTCTTCGAGCAGGCAGCTTCGAAGGAGCGTTCTTGACCTCCGCTGTACTCGCCGGATTGTCTGTGGTCGGTCGCGTCCCCGGCGTGTGGGCCGGCATCGGCCTTGCTGTCGAAGCCGAAATCGTGTATCTGGCCGGCGTCCGATTCAAGTCCGCCTTCGTGCGCGGCTTCGGCTCCCGCGCGTTTATTGTCTCCGTTTTGAAGACGCTCGGCAGCGCCGATGCATCCGGCAAAACCGCGCTCATCGGCGGTCACATTGTCTCGAACTGGGAACCGCCTTTGTTCTTTCACGCGGTTCTCTTCTATCTGAATCGCAGCATGCAGCCAAGCGTGGCCATGAGTTCGGCCGCCGCCGCAATTGTCGCGGCAATCCTCGTCGCGGAGTTTCCAATCGCGACTCTCGGCTTGGCCTTGGTGCTCTTCGGCCTGATCCTGTTTGAAGTTAGCCTGCGAAAACAGCTCGTGGAGTTCCGCGCACAGGCGGCGCTTCTGCTGATCGCGGGAGTGTTTTACACGTGCATCGGCATTGTCGACCGGGGGCCCTGGATTGCGCAGGGGGTCTGCCTCGCCATGATTTACGCAACGGCTGTTCGTTCGCGATGGTGGGCATCGATGGAGCCGACCCGCATCGACCCGGCACACGTCGAATGGCTTGCGCTGGGCACATCCATTTCGACGGCACTGCTTGCTTCTCTGCTTGCGTGGCGATTAACACCGACTCCGTACTTGGGCGTCGTTCTGTGGCTCCTCGCCGCATCGATCCTCGAATTGGGCGCCAAGCGCTTTCCTTCGCAACTGCGAATTTGTTTCGGGCCGATGGTATCGCTCGCCTTGATCACCGTGTTTTCGCACGTCGATAAACTCACGAAATTTCCGGCCACACCTGTTTGGCTCGAATGGGTTGTCATGTCGCTCGCCGGCTTGGCAGCCGTAGTCCGGTTCACGCTATACCCGCCGGATGAAGCGTCGGAATGGGAACGCGGATTGTTGCGGAGTGTAATGTTGGTGTTGAGTTCCGGCGCGGCGATGGTATCCGTATGGATGCTGGTTCCCGATGCCTTCGTCACAGTTGCATGGATGACCATGGCCCTGGCTCTCTTGCTTACGGGCATTCACACACGGCTTCGCGATGCGCTGATTGACAGCTACGGCATTGCCGCGTTCACGTTCGTCTGGGCCCTTGCGAACGATGTGAACTCACCACGAATCTGGACAACCGGCTTCACCGCCGCCACATTTTACGCCGCACAATATCTCTCGATACGTTTCGTCGACCAGGCACCTTCGTGGGGCATCGCATATTTCTCGATGCTCGGCACGCTGCTGACGTCAGCCTTGCTGTACGGTCAGGCGTCGGGCGGATTGCTGACTGTGTCGTGGGGAATTCAAGGAGTGCTCCTGCTGAGCTTCGGCTTCACTCTCCACCAGCGCGTACTCCGCCTTGAAGGCTTGGGGCTGCTTCTCACCTGCATCCTGAAGCTCTTTCTCTATGATCTGCGAAATCTCGAAACCTTGTATCGAATTCTATCGTTCGTAGTGCTCGGGCTGATGCTGCTTGGCGTGTCGTGGATATACAGCCGCTTCCGGGAGAAAGTATTAAAGTTGCTTTGATGTACTATCTGTTATAGTACACGTAATGATTCCGTTCAGCGTCTCGTTTGAACCGGGTCTCCCGCTCTATGAGCAAGTAGTCTACGCCGCGAAAAAGGCGATTATTTCCGGCCAGGCTCGCCCCGGCGACTCATTCCCGTCGGTGCGCGAGCTAAGCAAAGCGCTGAAGATCAACCCGAATACGGCGCACAAAGTCGTCACACAACTTATCGCCGAAGGCTTGATTGAGGTTCATTCGGGCAAAGGCACCTTCGTATCCGCGCGCGCTACGTCCACGGCTGCGGAGCGCGGCAACCTGCTCGATCGGGAACTGGAGCAACTCGTAGTCGAGGCTAAAAAGCTAGGGCTCGATCTCGACAAAGTCCTCACAGCTGTAACGCAGCATTGGTCGCGGCTGGAGATGGTGGAAGGCAAAGCAAGGAGGAAAACATGAGCATGAGTGTTCAGATGAAAAACCTGACCAAGTACTTCGGAAAAACAGCCGTGGTGGACGGCTTGAATTTCGAAGTGCCGGAAGGCAGCGTTTTCGCGTTGATCGGACCGAACGGCGCCGGGAAAACAACCACCATCAAGATCATGATGAACATCCTGAAGCCCGCGTCGGGCTGTGCGGAAGTGCTTGGTACGGACTCCCGGCGGCTGGGCCCGGAGCATCTCACTCGTATCGGTTATGTGTCCGAAAACCAGGAGATGCCGGGCTGGATGACAGTGCGTTACTTGATGGCTTACCTGAAGCCGTTCTATCCCACATGGGACGACGCGCGTGCCGCGGAGCTGATTCGCGAATTCAATCTTCCTCCCGATCGCAAGCTCCGCCATCTCTCGCGCGGCATGTTGATGAAAGCCGCTATGGCCGCGTCGTTGGCGTATCGGCCGGCCTTGCTGGTACTCGATGAGCCGTTCAGCGGTCTCGATCCCCTGGTGCGCGAAGACCTGATCGGCGGCTTGATCGAAAGCGCCGCAGAAACCACCATTCTGCTCTCCTCGCACGATCTGGGCGACATCGAAAGTTTCGCCAGTCACATCGCCTACCTCGAAGCGGGCCGCCTGCAGTTTTCAGAAGAGATGACGTCTTTAGCCGCGCGATTCCGCGAGATCGAAGTGACGTTGAGTGGCACAGCCGTTTCATCCGAACAAGGAAGTTGGCCCAACACTTGGCTCCGTCGAGAAACAGCCCCAGCTTTGGTGCGCTTTGTCGATTCCCAGTTCGACCAGGACCGCACGGCGGCAGACATTCGGCGTGTATTCGGCGAATCGACGGTCTCGGTGCGACCAATGCCATTACGCACGATTTTTATCACGCTCGCGAGGCACGCGGGAAAGGCAACAAAATGAAACAGGCACTTCACATACTCAGGAAGGACATTCTCTATCTGTGGCGGGAAATCTGTCTGGTGCTGGCCATCACCGCGATGCTGGCGTGGGCGGAAACCGCGACACTTACCGGCGGATTAGCCGAGATTCTCTGGATGCTCGCGGCAGCTTTCACGATCGCGCGCGCTGTTCATGCTGAAGCAATCCCCGGGCAGAACCAGTTCTGGATCACGCGTCCGTACCGGTGGACCAGTCTTCTGGCCGCCAAAGTTCTATTCGTGCTCCTCTTCATCAACTTGCCGCTACTTCTGGCCCAAGTCTACATCGTCCATTCCGCGCAGTTTCCTCTCCTCTCCAACCTTCCCGGTCTTCTTTGGTCGCAAGCGCTGATAATTCTTTGCTTCTCGCTCCCGATTAGCGCCTTGGCCACGATGACTGCCGGTGCCGTGTCCTTTCTCTTTTGCGCGTTTACTCTCCTGACGCTCGGCTATATCGCCCTTTCAGGAAATCTCAACCGAGCGGAGACGCCGATTTCTGTTGAGTGGGTAAGACTGTCTTTCGTAATCTGTGCCGTGGTGACGCTTACATCCATCGCGATCTATTTGCTGTACCGCACCAGACGAACCGGCATGGTCCGGATATGGGCGGCCGCCGGAGCGGCGATTGCAGTGGCACTTTACTTTTACACACCCTGGTCGCTGGCTCTTGCTGTGCAATCCCGGCTTTCGCGTCAAGCCTTCGACGCATCCTCGCTGAACGTTGCGCTGGACCCCGAGCATCGAGTCTCGGCTCCTCCTGACAGCGGGATGAGAGGTACGAACGTCGCGGCGATACTACCCATTCGGATCGCAAGCGCCGGACCGGATTCGGAGTTACAGGCGGATGCGGTCACGGTAGTCCTGACAGGTAAGGACGGCAAAATATGGAACTCCGGTTTTGCCGGCGTCAACCAGAGCGTGATCGACGATAGGAACACGCTACTGAACGTGCTCTTGTCGGTAGATCGCGACTTCTTTCAAGAGGAAGGCGCGCGTACCGTAACCGCGCAAGTCACTCTTTATCTCACTTTGTTTGGGGATCCGAAACAGCGCACCATTCCGGTACAGGGCCGAGCTGTTGACGCGCTAAACGGTCTTCGGTGTGGGAATGGCTTGCTCGATCAACTTTACTGTCGATCGGCCTTTCGTTGGCCCGGCAGCCGCGTTTATGCAAAATTCGGTATGTCCGGTCCGGAGGCGTTCACTCCGTCTATTTCTTACTCTCCCTTTCCTGCCAACTTGGACTTCAATCCGATCGAGCGGCATTGGGTCTCCACACCGCGATATGCCAAGGAAGCGACGCTCATTTCCAAGCAGCCGCTCAGCCATTTCCGGCGAGACATGGAATTTCAGGCGCTGCGCTTGAAGGATTTTACAGGTAGGATATCTTACCGTCCGTTCACCGGCAACAAACAATGAACAGGCACGTTCGGTAAATCAGCATCAACCTACAGTTTAGGCATCCCAGATTAAACAACTAGCTCAGAACTTACTGATTAAAACGATGCCCGAGACCAACAACCCGCAGCCTATTAGCCTTAGCGGATTCGCCTTGTGTTGCTCAAATCCGACCCATCCCAGATGATCCAGCAACACAGACGTTACCAGCCCGCAGGTCAACGTCAACGACGTAAATACCGCCGACCCTAACTGTTTAGCGAGCAGCACTCCAGCCATAGTGGAAAACAAGCTCAGCACGCCACCGAACCAAGCCCACCACGGCACGGAAGCGAACTTCTCACCCGTGGGCTTTCCCGCGTGCCAGAACAGCGCCACCAGCGCAAGCCCCAGCAACCCGGTTCCATACACAGCCATCCCCGCCAACAGCGGCTGATCCAACGACTTCCGAAGCTGCGAATTCGTGCCCGACTGCACGGTATTCAACGCACCGCCAACCGCGGCAAACAAGATGAAAAGCGGATTCATGTTCTATCTTCGATGCGCTAACTACGCCATCGTTTCCCTAAATCGAGCGCCTTCTTCGCATATTCCACGCTCCTCTCCATGTCTGCCTTCTGCTGCGTTGCCAGCGCCTGCTCATATTCCGGCGGAGTTTTGGTTCCCGGAATTTCTTCCACTACCATGCGCCCGTCGTACGGATGCCCGCATTTCGCCAACGCAATAAACCGCGCCAGATCGCTCCCGCGCATGCGTGGGTATACCTTCCAGATTTCCGGATCCAGGTACGGCATTACTACCGGTGGTCTGCCGGTAATCGGCTTGATGTAAATGTAGACCGGCGGACACACCTCGCGCACTTTCTGCACAATCTGCCGGAAGTCATTTACGCCATCGCCTAACACCACCCATTGCACTGCAGCCCCGCGCGCCACCTCGTATACGCATGAGTCGCGCAAATGCACCGATACAGCTAGCGGCCCTAAAGTTTCGATGGTTGTCATCGGATCTTCGAAGATGAACACGGGGTTGCCCGTGTCCAAGTAACTCCCCACGAAATCCGTCCCTGCGCCTTCAATTACGGCGCGAGTTTCCCAGGCGTGCAGATCTTTATGATTCTCGATTGCGATTTTCAGCCCCGCATCCAAAGCTTGCTGCCGAACCTCTCGCAATTGCCGGATGGCGGTTTCGATATGCTGCTCCACCGTCCCCGGGGGAAAGTGCGCGCGGTCGCCCGCGAGCAGCGCCCGCACGATAGGCGACCCCATTATCTTCGCTCGCTCGATATTTTTACGAAGCCTTGCCACCTGCGGAGCAAAGTCCTCCGCATTGCGAGGCAAGATTGCGGCCCCACCCGTCTCCAGGTGGAGCCCTAACCGGTCGGCATGCTCACGAACCTCCTTCCAGTGTGCCGGCTCCATAGCCGCGGGATCCAGCGAATCCTGCAGGAAAACGGCATCCAACTTTAAACTGGCCGCATAATCCAACAGTTGCGCATCGTTCCACTTCAGCCCGCGCAGGCAGTACGTGTTCAACCCGATCGGAATCGTACCGCCGATACTCATCGCTCAATAATATCGAGTTACCGACAAGACCGGCTTACTCACGCGTCAGCGAATCGGTTTATGATCTTCCGTTCCCAATCGTCGACCCTTGCGAACAAGCGAATGTGCCACAGACTTTGCCTCCGGCGTAATGGCTTGCCGTTTGAATTCTTGAGGCTCGCTGATAATCAGGCCGCGAGCGAATGCGCTGACATTCGAACTGATAACCGGGGGCGCGGGTGTGGAACCCGGGATGGAGGAAGACGAGAGACTGACCTTCGCCAGAAACGCATCCATGTCGCCGCCGCCTGATCCGCTTTGCACCGCTCCCTGCGTAATCGTGAGATTTGAAGATTCGGTATAGCCTGTCAAGTAAACCTGATACTTGGGATCGATTGCGACCGCCGCCGCGCTGTCATCTCCTTTGCCGCCGAAGAAGGTCGAATACAGAAGATTTTGTCCGTTTGTATCCAGCACAGAAAGCGTGACATCGTAATTGCCTCCCCGCTTACTCTGGATCGCATCTCCCGTTACGGGATATTGATCGGAGTTCGTGTCGCCGACGACGTAGACTGTACCGTTCGCATCGGTCGCAATTCCATAACCTTCGTCCGTCCCATGCGAACCGAGGAATGTAATCCATGCGATATCCTGACCCGCAGGCTGATACTTCGCGACGAAAATGTCGGAGTTGCCTCCGTTATAGTCACGATTGTAACTACGGTTCGGAATGGAGAAGCTGTCGCCGCTTGAAGTGTTTCCCACGACATAGAAATTCCCGGCAGGGTCAACCGACACTCCAGTGCAAGAGTCGTCCCCAGAGCCGCCGATGAAAGTGGAAAATACTAGCCCGGTGCCGGCGCTATTCACTTCTGTGATGAATCCCTCTAAAGCGCCGTGGCGCGAATGCTGGTAAGAAGCACTCACCTGCGGAAAGCCATCCGATTCGGTGTCGCCGACGACATACGCATTGCCGGCCGCATCTACCGTAATAGCGTTGCCGTAATCGTCTGAACCGCCGCCGAGAAACGTAGAGTACACTGCTGTTCCGTCAAATAGGAATTTAGCGACGAAAGCGTCTGTTCCGCTCTTCCGGCTAGTTTGAAACGCCCCCGAACTAGTCGGGAAGTCATCAGAGGTAGCGACGCCGGTTAGATAAACACTTCCCTGAGGATCGATTGCCAACCCGAAGGCCCGGTCATCGTAACTCCCGCCAAGAAAAGTGGAAAATGCCAGCGCATCGCCCGTCTTATTCAGTCTGAGCACAAAGGCATTGTTATAGCCGGAATTCTTTTTTTGAATTGCATTCGCAGTGGGAAAATTGACCGAAGCTGTTCGTCCGCCAATATAGGCGTACCCATTTGAATCGACGGCAATACCGTTACCGAAATCGTCGTCATCTCCGCCCAGATCTGCCGTGTAAAGGAACGCCGTACCGTCGGCCGAAATTTTGCGGACCAGCACATCGGCATCTCCGTACTCAGTGGAGTACGTAATGCCGGTCATATACATGTTGCCATCGGCATCCGCTGCGACGGAATTACCTGCGTCCGTATCATTGCCGCCTAAAAAGCTGGAATAAACCAGAACGGGATCGATCACCAGATCGATGGAATGGTCATACCGGCCCAATTCGAAGGCCACCTGATTACGGGCGAGCAGACGATAAGACCCGTCCACCTGCTTTCGAATTCCCGCAGTCTGTTGGTAAATGACCGGCTTGTGTTCGATTACGTTGCCGGCAACGGTGTGTAGAACCAAATTGCCCGCGTTGTCCTTTCGCACCGCGGCAACTCCGTCGAACGCCAGGCGAATCTGCCCGGGATTCGCACCCGGGTGAACGACAAAATCATACTCAAGTTTCTTTTGATTACCGTAATAGACTAGGTCGATTCCGGGATACACGCCGTCCGCTCGCACCTTGGAATAATTAGCGACGTTTGTTACCCACTTCGACGAATCCGAGCCTCGGAAATAAGAGGAACGGCCTGGAAGAGCATCGACACCGGAGAGGGCGGATCCTGAGGACCCAACAATAGTAGTCTGGACGTCGGCAGCTTTCGTTCCGCGACGAAGCAGAGTGCGGGAACCTTTGCCGTCTAACGTCAAATAGTAGCCAGTCCCGCGTGCCACAAACTGCGCCGATTTGGCGGCTTGCCCCTGGTTCGGTTCAAATGACAGCGGCAGATCCATGCGCTGAAGTACCGGCGCGGCCGCGAAAACAGGCAGGGCGACCGCAAAGACGGCTAAATTTCTCATAGCTTTGCCAATCATGTGCAAAAGTATCTCCATTATGTCGGAACCGTGAAGTGAACCTAGGGTTTCGCTCGATGAAGCGAGCTTAATCTGGGACGGTGATTGATCGGACGGATTGGTATACTGAGGGTTCGAATCCCTCTATGCCGTTGAAACCAATTGCCGCAAATACCACGACAGAAAAGAAGATCTATTTACTGAAACCTCGTGGATTTTGCGCCGGGGTGGTTCGAGCGATCGATGTAGTGAAAATCGCGCTCGATCTGTATGGTCCGCCCGTGTACGTCCGAAAGGAAATTGTTCATAACAAACACGTTGTAGAAGAATTGCGGCAAGCGGGAGCCGTTTTTGTTGAAGAAGTCGACGAGGTTCCAAGCGGCGCACGGGCCATCTTTAGCGCTCACGGTGTGTCCCCCGAAGTGCGGCGTGAGGCGAAAGCACGTAATTTGAAGGTAATTGACGCGACGTGTCCGCTGGTGACGAAAGTACACCTGGAAGCCGTGAAATTTGCCCGTGAGGGTTACACAATCGTGTTAATCGGCCACAAGGACCACGATGAAGTCCAAGGGACTCTTGGCGAAGCGCCCAGCCGTTCCGTTTTGGTTGAAAACACCGCGGATGTAGACGCGTTGAACCTTTCCGACCCGTCGCGCGTAGCTTACCTTACGCAAACCACCTTGAGCCTGGATGAAACCACGCACATTGTGGAGCGTCTGAAGGAACGCTTCCCTATGATTCAAGGGCCGAAATCGCAGGACATCTGTTATGCCACGG
>CAXSIG010000128.1:0-10313 GCA_964237255.1 uncultured Bryobacteraceae bacterium | reverse complement strand
CAATGCCTCTACACGATACGAGAGCCTGACCTTCTTAACGGGCGATTTTCCATAGCCAGTCACCTGGAAGCTGTAGAAAACCGTCTCAGCGGGGCGAAATGTTTCACCTCGCGCTATCGGTGGACCATCATCTGTCTGCCGAACGGACGCATTCGCGATAGCGAACGGACCGGAGGCTGCGCACAACGCGCTACTTAGGAGGGCTGGAAGGAGTGCCGCCCGTCTCAATTTGGGGCACCGCTTCACCAAACGAAAGCGGGAGATCCACCAAGGCGTATTGCTCATCAGTTTCATCTGAGATGCGAAGTTTGTAGTGTTTTGGCTGGACATCAAAAGCTACTGTGCCGGTCAGGCTTTCGGCGGGATGAACTTTTCGTGCAAAACCAAGCCACTGCGCAATCCCGGTGCCGCTATCGGATTCGGTGAAGGTTTGACCGGCATCATCTATAACAGTGAACGTCGGAATCGAAATCGTCGTTTTTGCCGAACCTCCGTTCACGGCGGAGAGATGAACCAGCAAGAAACGATTAGTTGGCACTCGTACGTCCGGACCTTCTCCAATTTTGAACATGTATTGTGCTTCGTACACGTTATAAATCATGGGGCCGACCTGGATGCGCTCTCCAATTCTAAAGCTACCGATAAAACCCGGCGTCTTGACAGGTTGGCATCCGAATAGGGAGATGCATAGGATAATGAGGACACAGCGAAAACGCAATTTCACGCGAATCAGGCCATCATATCCCAATAGCGTTTAGAATTTCCGTTTTTCCCGCAAAATTCGTTCAAATTTCTGCTTCTGATCGTCGTCCAGGATGGCGAGGATACGATCTTTTCCGTCCGCTATGACGTTGTAATAATATTTGCTGAGATCGTCCAACGTGCCGATCACTTCCCGCTGTTGCGCTTCGGTAAGATTCAGTTCGCGCGTCCACTTCTGCACGATTTCCCGGTTTAACTTTTGAACCAGTTCGCGATTTCTTTCACGAAAATCTTTTTGGCCCGAGTGATGGATCAGGCTCATGGTTAAAGCGCCCACAGCTACACCGCAAACGAAGATCAACAACAGCGTAACCATGGCCGCCGGCGGCGGAGTCTTCATGGTCACCGGGCGAATTGCAGAGGGCGCCGTCATTCCGTCTGTTATACGTTACGGCTGCAAACTGGCAACTTCGATCATCATACGATCTCGATCCACGGTGGTGTCGCGAGCTGAGGGATCGTGCTCCGCAATCACAGCTTCCGCGTTTGGTTGCGCATCGAGAAGTGTAGCGTCTGTTTCATGCGAAATCAGAAATCCGCCAACAAGCGCCAGTGCCAACAGTGAGGCAAATGCTACGCGACGTCCAAAAACCGCGTCGATAGAAAAAAAAGACCAAGGAGAAACAGGCCGCCGCGCTTCGATAGTTTCGGACAGACGCGCATAGAAGCCCTGAGCGGCCACGGGTTGGTAATCATCGGATGCGACGGGAACTTCGAATACTTCGCGCATCAACACGGAAACCGAACGAACGCCGTCCAATTCCTCACGGCAATCCCGGCACGACTGTAGATGGACTTCAAATTCCCGCAGGACCCGTCCGGCGAGGTAATCTTCCAATCCGTCTTCAATGATTCGATGCATAACGGTTCCTAACCGGCAGCTACGCCGGGAGCGCGTTCCAGACGTTGAGAAGCTTTTACCAGCTTCTGGCGAGCCCGAAACAATTTGACCTTTATCGTATTCTCGTTCATCCGAAGCATCTGGGCCAACTCTTCGACGGAATACCCCTCCACTTCTTTCAACATCAGCAAATTACGCTCTTCCTCAGATACGCGGGTGAGCAGTTTTAGAACGTAATCTCGCCTGGCTAGCGTTGTGTCCGTGCGCGGCGTACGGTCCGTGGCCGGCTCGGTATTTTCCACCCGACGGACTTCGTCTTCGCTCAGGTCGCTTTCATAAACGAGCTTTCGCACCTTCTTCTTACGCAGATAATCGAAGCACTCGTTCACCGTGATTTTGTAGATCCAGGTAATCAGGGAACTTCGGAAGTCAAAGTTGCGAATGGAGAAATAGACTTTGGAGAACACCTGCTGGGCAATGTCTTCCACATCGTTCTTCTGCCGGACAATGCCGTGAATGATGGAGAACGCCTTGGACTGGTATTTATCGACAATCTCCCGGAATGCGGATTCGTCGCCCGATTGCGCGCGCTTTACCAAAGCGCCTTCCGGAGTGTTGAGGTAGTCCACTCTCTCCCTGACGGCTCTATCGGCCGCGATTTGTGGATGTCCCAGAACATCCGCGGTTAGCGTTCCAGCCATGGTTCCCATACACACATTCCGACGCGAAACGGGAAGGGCGGGTTTCAGCCGTAACCACAATTCGCAGAGTAACATGCGGGTCAAGTGGCCTACGGGAGGGCTTGGCTAGAAAGCTGAGTCGCGAAGTCGCCCCGCAGTATCCTAAAGATATGAAAGCCACCTTTGGGGCAGGATGTTTTTGGGGCGTGGAAGCGGCGTTTCGTCAGTTGGAAGGAGTTACCGGGACAGCAGTCGGCTACGAGGGCGGTCAAACTCAAAATCCGACGTACAAAGAGGTTTGCACCGATCG
This sequence comes from uncultured Bryobacteraceae bacterium, assembly GCA_964237255.1. Taxonomy (GTDB): domain Bacteria; phylum Acidobacteriota; class Terriglobia; order Bryobacterales; family Bryobacteraceae; genus JALYXI01. Next base: position 7,720 of record CAXSIG010000128.1, on the reverse strand, counting down.
GACTGGACATGCCGAAGTGGTGGAAGTGGATTATGACCCGGCGCGTCTCAGCTATGACATGCTGCTCGACACATTCTGGTCAAACCACAATCCAACCACACTGAATTACCAAGGTCCCGATTACGGGACGCAGTACCGGTCTGCGATATTTTTCCATGATGACCAGCAGCAACAGGCGGCGGAAACTTCAAAAGAGCGTTGGCAACCGAAATTCAAGAAGCCGATTGTGACCCAGATTGTTCCGGCGGACACTTTCACGCGTGCCGAGGAATATCACCAGCAGTATTTAGAGAAGCGCGGCCTTTCGCATTGTCATATTTAACAGCCGCTGTTTGGGAAGTTTGAACGGCTCCTTTGCAACAGAGAGGAATGTCGAATTCCATCAAGTACCTGAGAGGCGCTGCGTTACTCTTTGCAGCCACAGCAGGTTTCGCGGCTGCGCAGTCGTTGACAGTTGGCGCCAAGGCCCCTGATTTTTCATTGAAAGACACCACCGGTTCGGAAGTTTCGATGAAGACTGAGAATGCGAATGGCCCGGTGGTTTTGATTGTGCTACGTGGTTTTCCGGGTTATCAGTGTCCATTCTGTACGAAGCAGTTTGCGGATCTACTGGCACATGCCGACGATTTTGCCCAGCGCAAAGCGGAGGTTATTCTGGTTTATCCCGGAGCCGCCGACTCCGTTAAGCAGCATGCCGATGAATTCCTGGCCAGCCGTCCGATGCCGGCGAATTTTCACTTTTTGGTGGATCCCGATATGAGCTGGATCACCGCCCACAATTTGCGATGGACGGGCGATAAAGAAACGTCCTATCCGTCCACTTTCGTGATCGACCGAACCGGCGAAATTCGGTATGCGGCGAGCGCGAAAGCCCATGGTTCACGAGTACCTAGCGCCCAAGTGCTGGAAGCGCTCGGGCCGGTCAGGAAGTAAAATAACGCGTATACAGCGCCGTCCAGGATAGACTGGTGCTGGTATGGTTCCTAGTTGGTTTCGGTATTCGCGACTTCTTCCTTTTATTTTATTGGCAACCTCTCCGGTTGCCGCGCAGGTCTTTGGTCCCAACCTGATTGCAAACAGCGGAGCTGAGGCGGGAACCGGAAGCGCGAACGATACTCAGGTAGGAAGCGTGCCGAGTTGGACCAATTCTGGGGCGAACGTAATCACATACGCTTCCGGTTATGGGCTCGCTCCGGATTCGATTCTTCCGCCGAACGTCGGGAAAAATTACTTCTCGAGCGGTAAAACCAATTCCACGCTGACGCAAACGGTTAACTTGGCATCGGGAGCTACCGATATCGACACGGGTAATGTTGTTTATACCGTTTCGGGTTATTTTGGCGGCTATCAGGATCGTGACGATTACGCCTCGTTAACGGTCACTTACTTAGGCGCCAGCAACAATTCCCTAAACACGGTCACTATTGGCTCGGTCAAGAGCGCAGACCGCGCCGGTAGTGGGCTTTACTTCCGCAGACAAATCGGGCTCGTGCCGCTGGGTGCGCGTTCGGCAACCGTGATCCTCTCGTTTACGCTGGCCGTTGCGGGATCGAATAACAACGCATATGCCGATAATGTCTCTCTCATTCTGAATACCCCGGCGGCCCCATCGACGTTTCTCGGCCGCAATTTGATTGTGAATGGAGATGCGGAGCAGAGTTTGCCTCTCCCGCCGAATAGCGAACTTGCGCCGGATATCCCAGGGTGGGTACGGTCGGCAAGTTTCACCACGGATACCTACGTGGGTGAAATTTCTCTTCGTCCCAGCGACCCCGGTCCTCCCGACCGCGGTACGTACTACTTCCTCGGCGGCCCGGATAACGCGGCTAGCTATGCTTACCAGGACATCGATATTTCGCCGCTTTCGACGCAAGTCGATTCGGGCGGCGTAAAGTTTGCGTTTGGCGCTTGGATTGGCGGGTATTCCGATCAGGAAGACAATGCCGTTTTGACCACCACCTTCCGCAATGGGGCGGGGGGAACGCTCAGCATGTCGCAATTAGGACCGGTTACCGCCGCGGACCGGAAGAACATTAGCGCCATCCTGCAGCGGTCGTCCAACGGGACGGTTCCCATAGGCGCGCGACAAATCCGGGTTCGTATGGATATGACTCGTGCAACGGGTTTGTATAACGATGGACTCGCAGACAGTCTGACCTTGGTGCTGACTGCCAGTGGTGGCGTACCGACAATCAGTTCGGGCGGTGTAGCAACTGCGGCGGCCTATGGCGGTTCCCAAGCGATCGCTCCGGGAACGTGGATCGAAATTTATGGCCAGAATCTGGCGACGGGCGCGGCCCGCGAATGGGCTGGTCCCGATTTCTCAGGATCAACCGCGCCAACCACGCTCGACGGAGTAAAAGTGAGCGTCGGTGGACAGAGTGCGTTTGTTCGATACATCAGTCCGGGACAGGTGAATGTGCAAGTGCCTTCGGGGGTCGGAACCGGACAGCAGTCGTTGGTGGTAACCACATCGGCCGGCGGCAGCGCGGGTTATCCGATTACCGTAAATGCAACACAGCCGGGATTTCTTGCGCCCGGTTCGTTCCTGGTAAGCGGAAAACAATATGTAGCCGGGCTATTTGCCGATGGGGCAACATTTACCATCCCCGCTTCGACGATTTCCGGGGTTGCTTCGCGTGCCGCAAAGCCCGGCGAGACTATCATCCTTTATGGAGTGGGGTTTGGGCCAACGAGTCCGAATATCGTGGCGGGGCAGATTGTGGGACAGGCGAATTCGTTGGCGAATCCACTGCAAATCCAGATCGGTGGGGTGACGGCGCAAACCGTATACGCGGGCCTTGCTCCAAATTTTGTGGGCCTGTACCAGTTCAACGTAACCATTCCCAATGTGCCGATTGGAGATGCGGTTCCGCTGACCGCCACGCTAGGGGGTACGGCCATACCTCAAACCCTCTACATCGCGATTGGTCGGTAATCCTTAGTCCGAGCGCCGTTCTCACCATTTGCCTGGGTGAAAGGTATAGCTGCTTTGGATCGTCATTTTGCGATTTTGAAAGACAAAGGTTCCCGTGGTGTTCTTCGGAAACACTAGACGCTGTCGTGTACCGGGTAGAGAAATGTATTGGAATTCGGACTCGCCCCAATACGCGGTCAAGACTTTCTTTCCGGAAGTGAGCGGAAGGCCTATCGCTTCCACTCTGGCGCGGAGCGGCAATGGACCGCTTTCGTCAATCTCGACCTGCCCCTTGCCGCAAAAACCTCTTTTGGGTCGGAAGCCTTCCGCTGTCGCTTCAAAAGAGTTACATGGCTCAATGGAGCGATAATCTACCCGGATCTGCGCCGTATCCGCTGGCGCCAAGACGTCGAACGACCATTTGGATCTAGCGTTCGGTCCAAAAACAAAAGCAGGCGCCATGAGTAGTTCGATATCGTTCACGAGTTCGAAGCTCACCATCTGACGGGTCGAATGGCTGATTCGAATGGTGCTGCCCCAGTCTCCCTCTTGCGATTCGTCCATACCCGCGCCTTTGAATCGACCTTTGACGTACTCCAGCCGGTACTTCGCTTTTCGTGTACTGACCACCTTCCCAATTAGGTCAGTAGTGGTAAGCGTGGTGCTGATATCAAACCGGTTCTCCGTTACGCCGCGCATGTAATCTTTCATAAAAGCGGCGGCTCGCGCCAACGGCGGAGGTGCGACATCTTGGGCGCTGAACGCCAGCCAAGCGGATGCAAAAGCTGGGAAAATCCATTGCTTCATCGTTCGAGCTTAACTCGATGCAGGCCATTTCTCGTTGATTACTAAGGATAGGCCAGAAGATTGCACAACACTAGTGGGCCACCCAGGGTACACGGATCATATTGTGGGAGAACTAGATCAGTCGTTGGAACAACGGCTTGAGGAATTGCTTCGACGCGAACAGGCGGAACGTCATCGGGCCGAGCAAGCGATAGCGGTTCTGCGGCATACCGATGAGCGATTTGGCGCATTGTGGAACTCGAACATAATTGGAATCGTCGAGATCAATCACGAGCGGGTGCTGGATGCGAATTCGTCTTTCTTGGAGATGACAGGGCGATCCCGTGAGACGATTATCAGCGGTTCTCTCCCGTGGCGCGATCTGGTTCCTCCCAAGTACATGCGGTTTGCGGAGCAAGCTCACGCGCGAGTAATTGCTGAAGGGTCGTTCCCACCGTTTGAAGAAGAGATCTATCGACAGGACGGAACGCTGGTGCCGGTATGGGTTGGCGGTGTGTTGCTCCACCCTCCACCGGACTGGACGTGTATTAAGTTTGTGCTCGACTTATCGGAGCGCAAGGTGTTGGAAGATCAGTTCCATGTTGCGGAGAAGCTGAAGTCGCTCGGTCTGCTTTCAAGCGTGATCGCTCACGACTTTAACAATCTGTTAACCGCGATTATCGGGAACGCTAGTTTGGCCCTGGATCAGCTGGGCGACACCCATCCGGCGCACGGAGCGATTCGAGAAGTTTTGCAAGCCGGGCGACTGGCCTCGGGATTGACAAGCCAGTTGATCGGCTTCTCGGCGAAAGCGCAATCGAAGGACAAGACCGTTGACCTTTCGAAACTGGTCCGTGAGATTGGCGACCTGTTTGAGCTGCCGATTTCGCCGAACGCGCGAATCGAGTGGCATCTCGCTCCCGGTTTGCCCCATGTCTACGGCGATGCGTACCTGATTCAGCAGGTACTGATGAATCTTGTGCTGAATGCGTCGGATGCAATTGGCGAGAAAGACGGCAGGATACGAATCGTTACACATTGCCGGGACTACCGGGCCATCGATCTAAGTGTCATGACTATGGGAGCCAATCTGCCGGGCGGTACCTACGTAGCGGTGGAAGTGCATGATAACGGCTGTGGCATGCCGGACGAGGTGAAAGCAAAGATTTTCGAAGCGTTATTCACTACGAAATCCAAGGGCAGAGGTCTTGGACTAGCGGCAGCGCTTGGGATTATCAAGAGCCATCACGGAGCTGTCAACGTGATCAGTAGAGTTGGGGAAGGAACTCAGTTCGCGATTCTGTTTCCCGCAAGTACGGAAAGCGCCGTTGTACAGGAAGGCGTGCAGAATGACAACAATCTCAACGGCAAGGGAACGGTGCTTATTGTCGATGATGAGCCCAGCGTACGGCGACTAGCCGAAGCTACCTTGCAGCGTTATGGGTATCGGGTGATCGTCGCTTCAAACGGAAAAGAGGGTGTTGAGATATTTCTCTCCCAACCGAAAATTATCACGCTGATCATCATGGATCTTTCTATGCCCGTGCTTAGCGGCGAGCAGGCGCTGGAACAACTTACCGCCGGCGGACATACCCCGCGTGTGCTGTTTTCGAGCGGTTACAATAACTCGGAATTGATGAAAAAGCTGGAAGCGTATCCGTTCATTCAGAAGCCCTATACGTCGAGAGAACTGGCGGCGCGGGTAAAAGAATTGCACTCCGCAGCCGCCTAAGCGAATGCAACAGGTAGTTTGGCTTCCAGGAAAACGGTACCGGAGATCGGATTCGTGTAATAAGGCTCGATTTCTTGGAATCCAAGAGACCGATATAGTTTGATCGCAGCGCCCATGAAGGGCAGAGTATCTAGCCGCATGGCTCGGTAGCCCGCCTCCGCCGCCTTACCCATCAACTGCTCTGCGATTTTTCGCCCCAAGGAATGGCCGCGAAACTCTGGCCGTACGTAGAGGCGTTTCATCTCGCAAGATTCTTCATTAAGGCGGCGAAAAGCTCCGCACGCGGCTGGCAGATCAGCCACGGAAGCAACAATCAAACAACCTTCCGGTTCCGCATAGCGGCCGGGCAGATTCGCCAGTTCGGCCTCGAAATTTTGAAACTGTAAGTCGATACCTAAGCTTTCGGCATACTCGCGCATCAATTGACGCACTACGGCGACCGGCGGGCTGAAAATAAAACTAATCTCGCCCGGACTCGCCACTCTGACCGGTCTTCTTCTTTTTCTTAGCTGGGTCGCGGCCATCGGTGATCGTCGGATTCAAGATTACAAAGCCGGTGTAGACCGGCACCGGGATGTAAAGCTCCTCCGGAATCTCCACATAAACCGGCTTCTCGACGACAGTCGTTCTTTGCGGATGCGGGGATTCCGCGATCACTGGCGGCGGAGGTATTGGCTTCGCTTCGAAGCTGGCGCCGGGAACATAGACCGCGGGCGCTTTGCTGAAACTGATCGCGGTCACGGGAGCCGATTCAAGTGGCGCGTTCGCATCGTTTAAACGATCGGCAATCAAGGGAGGCGAGGGAAGCGCAGCAGTAAATTGAGCGGACTTCAGAAGATCCTTCGGACGCGCAACGGGGTCGGCGGGATCGATCTGGCGCTGACCCGGATCGAAACGCGCCACCGATGTGTTTAAGCCGGCGAACTGTTGCGCAGGACCCGCCGCCGTCCATCGCTCGCCAGGAGCAAGCGCACCCCAGAGCGCCAGACCCGGAGCGCGCATCCAGTAAACCTCGCCAGGTTTAAACACGCCGCTGTTTCCCGGCGACCATACCCAACCTAGTGAGGAATGCTGAAGCCATCGGCCGTAATGATAAGGCGTCCATCCCCAGTCTTCTTGCGCAATCCACGTATAGCCAAGCTGGTCATACCAGCGCCAGATTCCACTTTGAAATGGAGCCCAGGTTTCCAGCACCTTTGGCTTCCAAACCACACCGGCGTCATCGGTTTGAAGCCACGAACCGAATCGATCCAAGTCTTGGGCGCCGAATCGCACACCCGGCAGGTGCGAGGCTGACAAGCTGGCCTCATGTAAGACGTCGCGCTTGCGGCTCCATTCGTCCGCCTCCATCTCCGGCACCTCCCGGAACAGTTGAAAGCGCGCACTCTTCATTTGCGGAACCCGTGCCGATTGACCTTCGCGCAACTCCAGCTCGGCATTCGGAGTTGCGAAACGGACTCTGCCTTCGAGCACTGCGATCTCAGTCCAACTGGATGCGATAGTAAATCTCAAGCGCGCCTGATGCGCGAGGGTTACTTGCGCACCGGGAACCGCAATCGACAAGCTGTCGTTTTCATGCAGACGGCCCGTGAAATAAGCCACGCCGCGATCTAGCGCGATCAGGGTGATTCGTTGGCCGCTCGAAAGCGAGGTGTAGTCGGACAGTTCCGCTAGTGACGAACCGGTAAGGCGAAGAACGCTTCCGTCGTCGAGTTCGGTTTCGAGCCGTCCGTCGCTGGTCTGAAGGCGTGCGCCTTGCGGAAGAGGTGTGTTTCGAACTGCGGCTGCGAAACCCGTTCCCGGTGCAAGTTGCACTTCGCAGATACCCGAGTTCTCACCCACACGCGCAAATCGGAAGGGAGCCGCATACAGGAACGAGGCTCCCAAGAGCAAACCAGTCAGTAGCCGCGAACCGCGCAACATTACTTAATTGACGTCCAAATTGGCTGGACGTTTACCTGGATTATCGTGTTGACGAAGCTGTAGTGGTTCCAGGCTTGCGGCGCATCGGAGTCTTCGTGATTGCCGGTTCTTTCAGCAACTCGTCCAGATTGGCGCGAATGTTTCTTTCCGGATCGTTCAGAAACTTTTCGTCGCCGATATACTGCGAGCGGATCATGCCTTTCTTATCTACGAACGCGATGATCGGCACGGAGTACGGCATCATGGCCGAGTGCTGCAGAAATTCAAGCACAGTCATTTTCTCGTTGTAGCCGACCGGGAAGCCACGCACGTAGGTCTGCTTAAACGACTCCGTGAGGCTCTCAGCGCCCTCGTGAAAAGCA
>CAXSIG010000127.1:0-10314 GCA_964237255.1 uncultured Bryobacteraceae bacterium | reverse complement strand
TCAGTCCTCCTGTAAAGAGTAACAGCGGAATAACTAAAAGAGGGAGGTAAAGAAGAGTCGTAGGTACGGTGTGGCGAATGACTAACAAGCCGAACAGAAAAATGCCAAGTCCGAAGAGCTCGTTGATTAGACCGGCCAAGGTGAGATTTAAAGGCAGGATTTCCAGAGGGAATCTTAGCTTCTTAATGATAGTTCGGTGTTCCAGCATGTTAACGGGAGCGCGGCCCAGCGCTTCGCTAACCGCAAGCCATGGGAGCATTCCCGCTAAGAAAAAAAGCGCGAACCCGGTCTTACTTGTATCCGCGCCGAAGCGGGCTTTTAATACTACTCCGAACACGAAAAAGTAAGTCAGCATCAGGAGCAGCGGGTTCAATACAGTCCAGAACCAGCCTCCGAACGATCCCCGGTAGCGAGCCAGAATATCGCGGCGGATTAAGCTTCGCATTAACCTGTGATGTTCGGGTATCAATTGGAAGGGAACTTTGCACGCCAGTGTCAGTGCGCGGACAGCACGCTCCCGGCGTAACTTACTTAACGTTGTTCTCGTAAGTTGGTCGGTTGATACAGCGCCGCTGCTCGGCACGGTTACATCCAATAAGATGAACGATTCACCCTTCGCATAGGCCCAGGATTCGCCGGACATCCGCGACACGTAGATACGGTATCGCCCTGGCTCGGGTGGAATTGCTACGGGGACGTGCCCGGCTGAAGTAATACGGGGACCTTCGAACAAGTACGTTTCGGTATCGGGGTCGAAGATTTGCGATCCCCACTCGGCCGGTTCGTTCGTGGGTACGGTAACGGTGGATGTTTCGGCGTCGAAGGAAAGGCTCATGAATAGAGCCAGCCGGGCCAGCGCTCGACAACATCGGATACTTTACGGCCGACTGCATAGATACCGTCGTCACGTAAGTCTTCGCGCTGCTTGGCGGCACGGATTATTTCCCGGGCCCAAGCGTGGCGCTTCAAATCGCCATCGCTGAAGTTTCCTGTTTCGAGCAGCTCGACTTCGAAGCCGGAATCGACCAGTAGACGATGGATCTCACCCGGAGTGTATTCGCGGTTATGGCGGGCATCCACGTCGCCTTCGTCATTTGGCTTGATGTAGGCGTGGAAGAAGCCGGGATGGTAGCCCTGCAGGATGGCAGAGACGCCCCGGAGCGATGCAATATTCGGTGTGGTTAGAACTACCGATCCCGATGGTTTCAGGATGCGATTGATCTCTCCCATCATGTGCATCGGGTCCTGGAAGAGGTGCTCGATCAACTCGCCGCACACCACCGTGTCGAACGATTCATCTTCGTAAGGAAAGCGATCGCGTTCGGCATCGAAATGGTCGATCTCGCAGGTGAAGTGTTCTCCAGCCGCGGAGTAAATGTCCTTGTGGTCGATTCGGCCCGCGCGTCCGTAGTAGCAGCCTCGCACAAAACCGTATCCAAGCTTGGTGTGGAGGGCCGGCGTGATCTGGAGGTACGAGCCCATCTCCAGAATGCTTTTCTCGGGCGCGCCGCGCGGGATAACATCGAGCGTCTTTTCGAGGCGCGTGCGGTGAGTTTCAATGTAATTGCGCGCGCTCTCGTCCTGGGCCCAATCCAGAATGTACTTTGCCTGCACGAAAGGAGGCTTGATGAACTCGGCGTACTGTTGCGCTACCTTGTTCCAGTTACATTCTCGTTCCACCCATTGCTTCGCGCGTTCGCCCATGGACCGGGCGAGGTCGGGTCGCGTGGCGAGCATCTTCATGTAACCGAAGAGCACTTCCTCCTCGGTGGAATCGACCGGCGTTTTGAGACAGATATCGTCCGGGAATTCGGAGAAGCTGCCTAAGTCGGAAACAATTACGGCACGGCCCAGACCAAAAGATCGGAGAAGGCTTCCCGAGCTCTCCCCTACCGTGGGAAAGCGAAGATTCAATACGACATCGCAAGCGGCTATGTATCCTGCGAAGTCCTCGATTGGCGTGAATCCAAGAACTTTGACATTGCTTTGGAGACGGAGCGATGCGATGAGTTGTTCGACCGGGAACTCCGAATGAGGCTCACCGACCAGAATCATTTTGGCTTCGGGAACTTCCTTCACTAAGCGGCGAAAAGCCCGGAGGGATTCGGCGATTCGCTTATACGGCTTCAGGTATCCAAAAGCGCCGAACAACGGAGCGCTCGGTTCTACGCCGAGTCTCGCGCGAAAAACGAAGCCATCCACAGGCTCGATCCAAGCGCCGTGAGGAATCACCGCCAGCGGGCCCCAGTAATTCGCGGAACGAACCTCCTGTTCCATGAATCGGCTATGAACAATCACGCCCTTGGAATTTTCGAGGACGCGGCGGGTCATGTTCAGCCCCGCATAATCCGGGCCAACGGTTAGCGACCGGGCTTCTTCCGCCCTCAGCCGCGCCGCCTCGCCACCGTTGTATTCGGCTTCGGCGACGTAGGCGTCCCAGTCACCGGCGGTAATGGTCAGGTGAGTGACCAAATGATGTAGATTTGCCTCGTGCAGCACAACGAAGCCAGGATGCTTCATGGCTTGTTGGTAGACGAAGTCGTGGTGGGGGTTGTTGCCGAGATGGTAAATCACGGCATCGAACGCTTCCGGATCGAAGGCTCCTGGGCCCGAGAAAACCGTGACATTGTGCGTGATTGTGCGTAATTGATGCACAAGTGCTTCGGAGTAATCCGCGATACCGCTGGGGTTCGGCGGCATTGGGGAAAAAAGGGCGATGTTCAGCGCACAAGCTCCATCGAAAAGGTACCGATGGCGAAAGGGGCTCGGAGCAGGACGGGCGTGCGTACGGGGTCGCGGAGGAAAAACATCTCGATACGGTAGTCGCCGACCTTGGGAATGGTCAGGACACAGGTAACCTTGTCGGCTTGGACGGAATGGTCGTTGGCGGTAACGGTTTCGTAACCGCCCATCTCAAAACGAACCGGATATCCGCCGCCGTAAAGGACGGTCTGGGCCGCAGGCAATTTTCCCGCTTGGAGACTAAGGCGGGTGGCGAATAGAAGCGAAATGGGATCGTGAGCGCACGGACCGGCAGTAACCGGGGTGGAACCACCGCCTACGGTTTCGCGTTTGATCGCGCCATCGGGAGAGACAACGATCCGTTCATTCGCCTTTTTCGATCCGTGCAGAGTTTCACGTTCGAACCGGATTGTGCATAATTGTGCCGTTGTGCTGGATGTGTAACGGTCGCGAATAGGAAAAGCAGGGAGGGAGGCGTCCAGAGCAAGCGAAAATGTGAGCCCGCTACTCTCAAGTGCAGCCTCGCCGAGAGACAGACCGCTAGGCCACTTGAGGTTGTAGCGCAGCGATTCGGCTGGTGCGGCAACGGCAACGCACGCAAAAACGAAGCCAACTCGGAGACTAGACTTCAACCGTGGCATGTAAGCGCGCCGGAACTCCGGCCACCTCCCGGTAAACTTCGAGCGTGCCTTCTGCGGCATTTCGCCATGTAAACTGAGACGCGCGGGAGAGGCCCAACCGTTCCATGCGGGCGCGAAGGTCGGAATCCACCAGAACCGTTTCCATTGCATGGGCGATGGCGCCTTCATCTTCCGGATCGAACAGAAGACCGGCGTCGCCCGCCACTTCTGGGATAGACGAACGATCCGAGCATACAACGGCGCGACCGCACGCCATTGCTTCCAAGAGAGGCAAGCCAAAGCCTTCGTATAACGAAGGAAAGGCGAAGCAATCGGCGGCGTTGTACAGCTGCAGAAGGTATTCGTCCGAAACGAAGCCAGTTTGGTGAATGCGATCCGCCACGCCGGAATGTCGAATTGCCTCAGCTATTTTGCCGCTAAACCACGTCGATTTCCCGGCGATAACCAGATGATGACGAATGCCGGGATTTGCCGCGATAAGTCGCGCGAACGCGTTTACCAGGCGAATGTGGTTCTTACGCGGTTGCAAGTCGCCGACCGTGAGAATAAATGGTTCCCGGATTCCGAAGCGTTCTTCCACTTCGCGAACGGCGTGCGCTCGGTTAGAAACCCGAAAGAACGGATTCGCCGCAGCGGGCACCACGGAGATCAGGTGCGGCGAGATTTCGTAAGCTTCCGAGATGGCGTGCCGGGTGAAATTCGAGATGGTGGTGACCCGCGCAGCTCGGCGTACGGAACGCGCGACGGTTGTGCGTAATTGTGCAGCACGCCACCAAGGAAAGTACTCGGGATGCTGAAGAAAGCTGACGTCGTGAACCGTGACGACGGTGGGAACGGGGCACCGAAGTGGCGCGGTGTATTGAACATGAAGCAGCGCCGGGCGGTCTTGCCGGAGCTTCCTTGAAAAATCGAAGCCAAGCCGGAGGAACGGATTACCCGCGATTCGTCTTGTGCGAAATTGTGCGGGAATTTGCGCTTCCGCTCCGGGCTCGGAGACGTAGGCTAGGAATTCAGAATCCGGGTCGGTAGCCGCAAAGGCGCGGAGTAAGCTACGGACGTACACTTCGTTTCCGGTGAGATTTCTTCCGATCGCGTGTGCGTCAACGGCATATCGCATCCTGACTCCTAATAATACAACTCAGAGCGCCACGGGAAGTTGTAACTGCTTACAGGGAATGGAGATTATACGAGTTATCGCTGAGGCCGGCCCACGCCGCTTCCCATGTATAACTTCGTTCAAAACACTGCCGACCGGCTGCACCGAGCCGAAGGCGCAGATCGGGGTCGGCCAGCAGCATGGTGACGGTGTCGCGAAACCTCGCTGCACCGTCCGCGAGTTGAAGCGCGTCGCTTGGAAATCCTTCGGCCCCGATCGATGTGGAAACAACAGGGCGCTGGGCTGCCCAGGCTTCAATGATTTTCAGGCGCGTCCCGCTGCCCGATTGCAAGGGAACGACAACGACTCGTGCGCGCGCGAGTTCCCGAACCGCATCGGCTACGGAACCGGTACATTCCACCCTGGGGAGATGGTGAATGACGGGCCGAACGCTTTCCGGATTCATCCCAATCAGACGCCAGCGAAGGCCGGGATGTTTGGCGGCGAGAACCGGCCAGACACGTTGCGCAAACCAGGCCACCGCAATCTGATTGGGATGGTAATCGAAGTTGCCGGAGAAGGCGACAACCTCTTCTTCAAGGACGGCGGGAACGGCTTGGCATGGGATGGAGTTTGGGTATACCGCGATTTGTGAATGGAACTCGCTGACCCGCACTGCGTCGGGTTGGGAAGCTGTCAAGATCTGGGTATATCGCGGCAGCCACTCGCGTTCCAGAGCGCTGTACATGGAGGCGAATCGACCATGGGCTAAACGCTGCAGGAGGGACCCGGCGGCTTTCGCTTCGGAACGGTGGAGTTCGCTTTCGACGTTGTGAAGATCCATCACTACGCTGTCGGCACGCTGAGCGATGACGGCGTGATAAGGGGCACACCAAAAGTGTTCCACTACCGCGATCTGGTAGCGCTTCCCGCGCAAGAATTCGGCGATTGGCTCTTCGAATCCCTGGAAACGGTCCACCAGAGGCGGGGTTCCTTGCAGAAGTCGCCTGGTATTGCGAATCGTGCGGGAAAGGGTATCGCGCTTGTGCCGGGGCAGTTCCAGGACAAGGACCCGATCGACCAGACCCTCGGGAAGGCTCTCACGTGGTGCCTGCGAATCCAGATGACGAAAAACAATAAGGTCGACCGTGTGGTGCTGGGCGAGATAGTTGAGAAGCGATGCGGTACGGAGAGCGCCGCCGCCTTGCAGCGGATAGGGAAGCTCCGGAGACAGCATCAAGGCGCGCGGCTTCACTTGGCCAACACCGCTTCGTAGATGACGTGAGTCCGCTGCGCGGTTGTGCGCCAGGAATACTGGGAGGCGCGGCGCATCGCAGCTTCCCGGCGTTCGGACGACGGCGGCTCTACGAGTGCGGCGCGGAGTTCCCTCCCGCCGGAAACCTGAAGCGTGGCGGCTCCGCCTAACTCGCGAAGAGCCGGATCGCAGGAGGTAATGACGTTGGCTCCGCATTGCATCGCTTCCAAGACGGGCAAACCGAACCCTTCGTACTCGGAGGGGTAGATCACGGCTTGCGCGTTGGTGTATAAAGCGGGGAGCTCCGAATCCGGCACTTCGCCCAACAGGTGAAGGTTGGGTTCGCGCTCGATCGGCGGGAAGTCCGCTCGCCGACGCCCGGCGATGCGCAACGGCACCTTGCGGCCTGTTGCCCGCCAAGCTTCGAGCATGGTTCCGATTCCTTTGCGGGGTTCTAACGTGCCGACGAACAGGAAGTACGGGTCGGAGACTTCGCGAACGGGACGGAACAGCTCGGAAGCTGCAAGCGGCACTGCGGTTACTCGTTCCGGAGAAAGCTTAAACCGCTTGAGCGCTTCGGTGCGGACCGCTTCGCTGGGAGTAATCACGTGGGACGCGCGAGGCAGTAGATAGGGTGTGCGGCGGCGAATTCGGGCGACCGGTTTGCCGCTTTGCCATTCGCGGTTGTGCCAAGGAGAAAGGTCATGGAGCGTAAGGACGGTCGCTCGACGGCTGCAGAATGGGACGGCGAAGTTGGTTCCATGAAAGACATCGGCCTTGGCAGCTGCCGCGGCCTTTTCGGCGCCATAAAGCCACCAGCGGCGTTCGAGCAAACTGCGGGGCTCGGGAAGGTCAATATAGTCATCGAGGGGGTAAGCTTCCCGGAGCGCGCGCGTCAATTCTTCCACATAGCGCTTAATGCCGCCGGAGGTGAGCTTTAACGGTTCGTGGTCCATCGCCACTCGCATCGGTAGAGTTCGGGTCAATCACACCAGAAACAGCTAGTTCTCGGAGAGTTGGTGTTTCAGAAGACCACCCAAGTAATCCGCTAGCTGTCAAAGGTCGAAATGACCCTGCTCCCAAGCCGTGTCTGCGGCTTGCAATGCGGCATAGTATGGTTGTCTGTCTTCCCTTATCCGCTCAGCCACAATTTTTTTTCCGGGCAACAGGTAACCTTGCTTCAAGCAATGGAGGTAGTAGCAAGCCGATCTTGCGGTTCTTCCATTTCCTTCCACGAAGGGATGAATCCAATTTAGCCTCCACAATGCATATGCTGGAAGCATAGTCGGGTGACCAAAAATTTCCCAGTTTTTCGTGGACTACCGAGAAAAATCGATCCATCAAATTCGGAACCTCTCTAAAGTGAGGCGGTAAGTGATCTCCTACGTAAATCGGCTCTTCGCGGTAGCGACCACAAAATTGAGAGATATTCGAGACGGCGGCGTACTTCAAAGCCCAAAGCGTGTATTTGTCAAAAGACTCGATGCCCTTTTTGAGGCCGATCTCGATACAGTTCGAGAGCAAATCATACTGCCGCAGAAGGTTCTGTTCTTGAATTTTGGCGTATAGCCCTGGATCGTCTTTCTCTCTTACGGACATCCTCGGTAAAGAACGTCCCGTTCAGCCCAGGAGTCGAATGTGCATAGACGCAGCCCGCACGCTTTCTTTCGTAATCAGTTCGGAATTGTGAGCATTGCCAAATGCAAAGCTTACTCGTTGTTCGCGAAGTTCTTCTTCTGTCACAATCCGATTGCGAGAAGCGTTTAAGAGATCCATCAGTTCCGGATCCGGCGCGGGAACACTTTGAAATTGTTTTCGGTCAGGCATTGTCAACTCGGGCTGCTTTCCTCCCATGATAATGGCACAGCATTTATCCCGTTCCATAGTTGCACACGCTATGGATGATCAAGCCTTGAAGTGGGACACGTTCACAGCACCACTCGCATGGTTAGCGATTCGCGTAATTCCGTTCGTAGTAATCGAGATACGCGCCGGAGCGGACGTTGTTCACCCAAGCCGAGTTATCGCGGTACCAATCGACCGTTTTGGCAAGACCCTCTTCGAAATTCATCCAAGGCGACCAACCGGTGGCGTTCATCAGCTTCGCGCTGCTTAGAGCGTAACGCCTGTCATGACCGGGGCGATCTTTGACGTATTCGATGAGCGACTCCGGCTTTCCGGTCAGCTTGAGAATCATGCGCACGACATCCAGATTGGGGAGTGAGCGGTTGCCGCCGATATTGTAAATCTCGCCTTCGTTGCCTTCCCGGAAAACTGACAAAATGCCGCGTACGTGGTCTTCGACATACAGCCAATCGCGAACTTGTTGACCATCGCCGTAGACCCGAAGCTTCCGATCCTCAAAGGCATTCATGATCATCAGCGGGATCAGCTTTTCGGGAAAGTGGTAAGGACCGTAGTTATTCGACGCACGAGTAATCAAAACCGGCAAATTGTAAGTCTTGAAGTAAGAACGAGCCAATAAGTCGCTGCCGGCTTTTGAGGCGCTATACGGACTGTTCGTAACCAACGGGAATTCTTCGTCCGCTTCGAGAGGCGCTTCAAGAGAGCCATAGACTTCGTCGGTCGAGACGTGTACGAAACGGTCCAGATTCGCGGCGCGGGCAGCTTCAAGGAGCGTGAAAGTTCCGCGCAGGTTGGTTTCGAAGAAGTCTCCCGGACTGTGAATGGAACGGTCTACGTGAGATTCCGCTGCGAAGTGTACAATCCCGTCGGGTTTGTGCCTGTCGAGTAGGCCGGTTACAAAAGCGGACTCGACTATATCCCCTTTGGCAAATGTATACAGCGAGGAATCGGCGACAGAAGCGAGATTTTCTGGATTGCCGGCATAGGTCAGTTTATCCAGCACAATAACGTCGATACCTTCAGACACGGCGAGCCGAACGAACGCACTGCCGATGAAGCCCGCTCCACCGGTTACTAAGAGTTTCATATTTGACTTACTTGTACTGCGTTTCCCAATCGTAATTCAGGCCGGAATGATTGTAGACAATACGGCCTTCGTCGGCGGGATTGTAGTAGCGGTCGGTCATGTAGACAAGCATGGAGGGTTCCATGCCCACCACTTTGTAACCGTGAGCTACTTTCGGGGGAATCAGAATTTGCCAGGGACGAAGAGCGCCGACATAGATGGTGTTGCGCTTGCCCCATGTGGGCGAGCCATCGCGCAGGTCAAGGAGAACCACTTGCATCATGCCCATTACGGGCGTCCAGCAATCGGTCTGTTCGAAGTGGAGATGAAACGCCTTGATGGTGCCGGGGTAATTCAAAGCGCAACTGATCTGGGATGTCTCGAGCGGGAAATGAGCGGCCAGGCCTTGGCGCATGCGCTGAATTTCCATGAAGTAGCCGCGATCGTCCGGCCAGAGTTTTTGGGGCGCAATTTTTACACCGTCGATTAGCTTGGGGCTATCGGGGGCGAGGATGATGTCGCCCAGACCTTTTTCGTTGGTGGGGAGAGTGAGTGACGGGATGCCCTCAACGGCCAGCATCAGACTGCCTTCTCAAAAAGGCCGGCCTTCCCGGCGCGCGATTGGGCAACCAGATTAGCGGCCCGAAGAAGGCTTTCGAAGGTGCCCGCATCCGTCCACCAGCCTTCCAGATGCGCGTAAGTCAGGGTATCTTCTTTGATATAGCCGTTATTGACATCGGTGATTTCGAGTTCGCCGCGCCCGGACGGTACCAACGTGCGGATCTTGTCGAAGACCGTGTTGTCGTACATATAAATGCCGGTGACAGCGTAGTTTGACTTCGGCCGCTTGGGCTTCTCCTCGATGCCGATGATCTTGGCGCCGGAAAGTTCGGCGACACCGAAACGTTCGGCATCGTCAACTTGTTTGAGGAGGACCTTGGCGCCGGTTTTTTGAGCCCGGAACTCGTCCGCCGCTTTGCGGATGTCCCCTTCGATAATGTTGTCGCCCAGGACGACACAGATCTTCTCACCCTCGGCGAAGTGTTCGCAGAGACCGAGAGCGTCGGCAATACCGCCTTCGCCTTCCTGATAGGTGTAGTTGATGTGCTTGAGACCGAAGTGCTTACCGTTGACCAGAAGGCGCAGGAAATCGCCGGAATTCTTGCCGCCGGTGACGATCATGATGTCTTGGATCCCCGCATCCACCAACGTTTGGATGGGGTAATAGATCATCGGCTTGTCATAGATCGGCAGCAGGTGTTTGTTGGTGATTTTGGTGAGCGGAAAGAGACGGCTTCCCGTGCCCCCCGCTAGGACTATGCCCTTCATTTTACTCATGTTAGGATACCAGCAAAATGAAACATATCCTGTGGAATGACGTGCCGCCGGAGCGGCTTACGGATCTCGCCATGCGGCAAGTGTTGCATACCGAGACCATGACGGTAGCGCGGCTGGAACTGAAAAAGGGCGCGGTAGTCGGGCGGCATAGTCACGTGAATGAGCAGATCTCCAATGTTCAGAGCGGCGTACTGCGATTCGAGTTGGGCGATGGAGACGTGGTGATTCTGCGGGCCGGGGAAAGCTTGGTAATTCCGCCGGACCTGCCGCATCGGGTGGTGGCGGAGGAGGATACGGAGGTGATGGATGT
>CAXSIG010000126.1:1735-10356 GCA_964237255.1 uncultured Bryobacteraceae bacterium | reverse complement strand
CAATTATCAGGTGGGTGACGGCTTGAACGTTGCCGGGTATCTGTGGAGCACGCCTTCCGGGGTTCGCGGTCCTCGCAACCTGCTTCGGTTCGACCATGTCTTAAACGATAAGAACAACATTTTCTTTCGCGCTCTATGGGCCGTGGAAACGCAGACGAGCGATTTGCTGAATGGACGCCCCGCGATCTTTCCCGGCTTTCCGCCGCGAGGCGCGGTGTATCGGCCCGCGAAGAACTACGCGCTTTCGCTACGAACTGTAATCTCGCCCGCCGTGGTGAATGAACTCACGCTTGGATACGCGCGCTTTACATTCCTATTTACCTATGGCGACAGCAATCCGAAGTTTCCCGGCTTGCCTCCGTATAGTTTCAACAACGTGGATGTGGATTACATCAATTCGCCCCATACGCAGCGAACGCTGAACACGCCGCAGTTGATCGACAATATTTCCTGGACCCGAGGCTCCCACCAAATTAAGTTCGGGACCAACATGCGTTTCTATCAACAGAATGATCAGTTGGGAACTGTCGCCAGCCAAACCATTACGCCCGCGATTTCTCTCAGCGCGTCACTGAACCCTCCCGGCAGTGCTTTTAACCTGCCCGCCATTTCGAACGGTGCGACAGCCGGTATCGCCAGTGCGGACAACACCCGTCTGCAATCGACGGTGAACGATCTGCTGGGTATTCCCGCCACACTGAAGCAGGCATTCCTAGGCAACCTGAATAGCAACAGCTTTTTGCCGAACCGCTCCGGGAATTACTTCTCGCTTTATGACGTCGGCGAGCGCTTGAAGCAATATAACTTCTTCGGTCAGGATGAGTGGCGCATTCGTCCGAACATCACCATGACTTATGGCGTTCGATGGGAAATTAATATGCCTCCCACCGAAACTAGCGAAAGCCCATACGTTCCCAACAATCCAATCGACGGTTCGCAGGGGACCGTGACCTTTGTCAAAGCCGATTCCTGGTACAAGCGGCGAAATCTGAATGCGTTCGCACCGCGTATCGGTTTGACCTGGAGTCCAGGGTCAAACGGCAAGACCGTGGTTCGCGCCGGTTGGGGCGTCGCGTTCGATCCTATCGCGACCTACTCCGCCGCAGCCGCAGCGAACAGCGTACCCGGCTTAGCTTACACCTGCACGGCGACCACGTACGGTGCGGCAACCTCTACACCCGGATGCCCCACTGTCCCGGCGAACACGCGTCTCTCGCAAGGCTTCCCGCAAGTGCTGGCGACCCCATCGATCCAGCCGTCCGCGGGGCTCACGCCACCGCTACAACTGCTGGGTGTCGCTCCGAACACCGTCGTTTTCGATCCCGATTTCAAAATGGCTACCGTTCATCAGTGGAACGTCACAATCCAACGTCAGTTGCCTGGAGGGTTGGTGGTGCAAGGCGCTTACGTTGCGAATCGTGGCGAACGTCTTTACAGCCAGCGCGATGTGAATCAAATTGGTTCCGGACCGGTGTTGCCATCGTTCAACGCGATGCAATCCAATCTGAAGAGCGGCTGCAAACCGGACGGTTCAGGATGCCCGGCAGGCGTTGTGGGACTCTCGGTTCCGTACGTCACCAGCGGAATCTTGACCAGCACATTTGTTAACTCCGCCTCCAGCATTACCGACCTGCAACAGAATGCGGCTGGCAACTTCGCGGGCCGCATCGAACAGACGACGCTCGCGGCAAAGCTACGGCCCAATCAACAATTCAGCAGCATCATTCAACTCGGCAACTCCGCCGATTCGGTTTACCACAGCTTCCAAGGCACGTTACGAAAGCGTTTCGGCTCGGGCTTGCTGGTGAACGCTGCGTACACTCACGGCAAAGTCATTGACAACCAATCGGGCGATCCCGTGGGAACGTCTTACACTCCGACAACCAGTTCCTTCATGGATAGCTACAACACGCGTCTCGACCGCGGACGCGCCGATTTCGATCAGTCGCACGTCTTCAGCACGACGTGGATTTATGAACTGCCATTCGGCAAGGGCCGGAAATATTGGACGGACGCGCCACGTCTCGCCAACTCCGTCATCGGCGGCTGGAGCATCCAAGGCTTCAATAGCGTGATGTCCGGCGAACCGTTCTCCATATCGAGCGGCGCCAAGACTGCAAATTATTCCGGTACCGCGCGCGCCGCATTGACTGGATCCACGGTTCCCGACGACTCGCTTCACGCAGTTCCCGGCGTGATCGGCCCTGTTTTTTTCAATAATGCGACGGGATTCACGCAGCCGATACAAGGGACCACCGGTATCGGCCGTAATACGTTTCAGGGCCCAATGTTTTGGGACATGGACGGCGCTGTCTCGAAAAGCTTTCAGCCGGTGGAGCGCTTGCGCCTGACGTTCCGGATGGAAGCGTTCAACGCCCTAAATCATTCGAACTTCCGCAAGTTGGGGTCGACAAGCACCGGGTCAACCAGCATTTTGTCTCCGAACTTCGGAACCGCATGCTGCCAGACCCAGAGCACATCCACTTCAACCGCCATCGTTTCAAACGGCGAAGCGTATCGCGTGGTGCAGTTTGTTTTGAAGGCGTCATTCTGAGTCGCAAGTAGGTACGCGATCGCCAGTGGCGGCGCGTTTTCGGTGCAAGCCCGAAATATTTTTGGCCGAACGTGAAACGATCCGGCAAGCCGATTCATTTATTACCGGATTGGAGTTGCCAAACCCGTGCCGCCAAAAATGCAGCTAGCTTGTTACGATGTGATTCCAGTAGCGGTAAACTCTATCGAGCGCCGCAATCGAGGAACCTTGGACCGTTGTGTCTTCGATCACGATTATTTGGAACGCCTGACGCGAGGAGACCTCGAAACAGAGCGTCACTTTACCACGCATTTCGGGCAATTTTTGCTGATCAAGCTGCGGGGTCGATTGAGGTGTCCGCAGACGATAGCGGATGCGCGCCAGGAGACGTTTCTTCGGGTGTTCGCGGCGCTTCGAAAGAAGGGTGTCATTCTCCATCCGGAACGGCTTGGCGGATTCGTCAACTCCGTTTGTGAAAATGTGCTGCTGGAATTTTTTCGGTCCGGCAAACGGGCCGTGCAAATGCCGGAAGACAATCCCGAGCCGCAGGACCGCAAAGCGAGCACCGAGGCGGAATTAATCACCGAGGAACGCAAGCAACTGGTCAAAGCAACGCTCAACCAGCTTTCCGAAGGCGACAGGACACTGCTCCAAGATCTATTTCTAAAGGAGCGCGACCGCGACGAAATGTGCGGCGAACTCAACGTGGACCGCGACTATTTGCGGGTTCGCGTCCATAGGGCGCTAAAGCGGTTCCGGGCCTGCCTTGAAGCAAGCGCGCCGGCCCGTACGTTCAGCGCGGGAGGATTATCGTGAGTCTAATTATCAATCATGAGACAGCGGAGAAGACAAGCGCCGTAGAGCGCTATCTTTTGGGCGAATCGACCCTCGAAGAAAGGGTGGCCTTTGAGGCCCACTTCTTCGACTGTGAAGTGTGTGGGGCCCAGGTGCGAGCCGGGTCCGTGTTCGTGGACAATTACCGTGCCGCGATGCAAGAAGACGAGGAACGCGCCTCTTTTCCTGAACGGGCGCCGCACCGGGCACGATGGAACTGGTTACAGTGGCTTCGCCCGGCAACCCTTGTTCCGTCGTTCGCGGCGATGGCACTAGGCCTCATTGTGGGTTATCAAAATCTGGTGACCATTCCCGCGATGCTGCAGCCGCAGGTTCTCTCAGACCTCACAATCGCTCCACAAGCGCGAGGGAAAGAAGATATCATGGCGATCAACCGTCGCCGCCCGATATTCAACTTGAATTTCGATGTCAATTCTCCTCGTTTCTATTCCGAATACCAGTGCATTTTTAAAAATCGGAGCGGAGAGCAGGTGTTTGCGATCGGTTCGGGCCCGCAAACCGGACAATCCTTCCAGCTTGATGTGTTGCTCCAGTCCGCAAAGTTTTCGGACGGGAGTTATACTATGACGCTGCGACCCTCCTCAGACAAATCCATAACGATAGACACATACAGTTTCACGATTAAGACTGGAGAACCTAAATAACGATGCCGACTTTTGAGAACCGTCACTTGTTTCACGCCAACGCCGTAGCTTTCGGGGCGCACATCCGGCGACGACGCGATTTCTATATTCCAGCCACCGCCAGCAGTTGCTTGCCGGCGACGGGGGGCGTGGGAACCGCGGAAGGGCGGGGCGAGCATTGCAACGAGATGATTTCCTTCACACACGCTTCCACACGAGTGTTCGGCGATTATCGCGACCCAAAAGAGGCCGTGGAATACACGCACGGAAACTACGGAGAAAACACCCTCGCCACCATCACGCAGACGGAGGCAAGTATTTCCGGGTTGCGCATTAAGGTTGGAGGAAGAACGTTCCACGCCGAGTTCTTGCAAGCGCGAATGGACAACCTATCCGATACAGAAGGTCCAACACGGTTCCACCACCTTTCCACAACGTTCCATCGCTTGAGTGTCGACGGCGCCCGCTTTACCGTAAGAACTCACTGCGACGTGCTGGAAAGACTCGATACCAGAACCAAGCTATACGACGCATATCATAACGACGAAAGTTTTCACGAAAGCTATGGGCGGTGTATCGCTACGCCGGCTCCGCACTGGCCATCGGTGGTGGGAATCAGACCACGCCTTCCCAAATCGGGACCGATACTCGGGACCGTCGTCACCGGCATCGATTGGGAAGATCAGCCCCATCGGGACGACGAGATTGAGGGAAACCGGATCAAAATCAAGAATTTCGGATCCATTCATTTTGGAGAAATCCTGGTTGAAGCGAACCATCGCCGCTTGACCTTGTTACGCTTTCAATTAGGGTGTCCCGATGGGGGGGAATGCGCGGCGGTCGACATTTCAGCCAATGGTACACGCATTCCGCCGAGGGTTGACGGCGGTGACCAGGAATAAACCGGGACAGATCGTCTGTTTCCTCTTCCTCGTATTGTGTGGATGTAGTCGCAGGAAAACCGGACCCGATGAGGTCTTCGAGTAGATTCGTCATCAGACACGCGAAGCCGGAGACCTTCATCGCGAAGAATTGAATGCCCAGCGCGAATATTGGAGCCTGCAAAATAGGCCGGCTACGCTGTGGCATTGGAAGTTTAAGTTCCTGTACGCGGAAATACTTCTGCTGCAAAGCAACAATACCGGGGCGAATGCGTTGCTGGAAACGGCGCCGCCGGTTGAGTTTAGGCAGCTTTCCCCTCGCTTTAAGTTTCTACAGGGTTATCTGGCTAACCGACTGGGAAAGTTCGACCAGGCCGAGATATTGCTTAGCCAAGCTGCAAACGAAGCGCGACTGGCGTCGGATTTTGACCTGGAAGCCGATATCGATCTCCTTGTTTTTAGTTACACGACGCCGGAGCAGCCTGAGAAGGCCGACCGTTTTTTCAATGAGGTAATCCGGATTGGAAGCCGGAACCACTTGCCTTATCAAACCGCTTCGGCGTATATCAACCGCGGCATGCTCTTGATCGATCAATCGCGCTTTGCCGAAGCAATCCCCAATTTCGAAAAGGCGAAGGAGATCGCGAGCAAGGCCGGGCTGAAGTTGGTCGTATCCACCGCGGAGGGTGACTTGGCGACCTGTTATTACAGCCTGGGAAAATATGATGAATCGTTAAGCCGGAGAATGAAGGCCATCAATCTACAGACGGAGGCCGGCGCCGACACCTGGCTGCGCGATAGCTATCTGGACCTGGGGAACAGCCAATTCCGACAACATGACACGGAACACGCGATAGAGAGCTTTCGGCGAGCGCTGGTTATTGTCCGAGCGAAAGATTCAGCGGAGCCTCATGCCCGCGTTGCCGCCAGCCTGGCATCCGCACTGGAAAGCGTGAAGCAGCTTGATGAAGCGGAGCGCTTGAACCAGGAAGCCCGCCAGGAGTTAACTTCGCTTGATCCTCAGGCAAATGCGGACCTGTTGCTCGAAGCGAATATTTCATTACTAATGAACGAAGCCGCCATCGGAGAAGATCGAGGCAATCACGACTTGGCGGAGCGGGACTACCTGAAGGCGATCACGCTAAGCCGCAACAATCCCTCATTCCGCTGGTCGGCATACGAATCATTAGCTTCGATTTATTACAAACGGGGCGATATTGCAGGGGCGCGCAAGAATTTTGAAGCCGCTGTCGCAACGGTGGAGGCCAGCCGCGCGGACCAAGGAAAAAGTGCTTACCAAATCATGTTCCTATCCAGCCTTATCCGTCTGTACCAGGAGTATGTCGACTTATTGGTCGAAGTAGGAGATAAAGAACGCGCGCTGGAAGTAGCGGATTCCAGCAGGGCCGCGGTTCTTACACGGATATCGCTTCGCGGCAGGAATACAGGGCACCACACATTGGTTCCGCGCTTGCAAAAAATGGCGAGACAGGGCGGCTCTACATTCTTGTTCTACTGGATCGCGGCCGCTCCTCAGCACTCTTACCTTTGGGTGATCGGCCCCGACGGGCTTCATACAAAACCGTTAGACGACAGCGAGAAAATCGAGGCCCGAATAGGCGCTTACCAGACTCTTTTGGAGCGGAAAAAGATCGATCCGATTGCACAATCCAGTAAGGCCGCCGCGGAACTCTTCAAGGAACTTGCCGGCCCCGCGCTTCCGTTCATCAAGAGTACACGGGTAACCATCGTTCCGGACGGCGCTCTGCATAGCTTGAATTTTGAAACGCTAGTTGTCGATCAGCCCCAACCGCACTACTGGCTGGAAGATGTAACCGTGTCGATCGCTCCCTCGCTTGGGATCCTTACGGAGGCGAAACTCAGTAAGCCCCAATTGTCCTCATTGCTGCTCTTCGCAGACCCGGATTTCAAGGGCACGGGTTTTGAGAACCTGCCGGATGCCGCTGAAGAAATAAAAAGTGTCCAGAGATATTTCCCGCCCGAGAAAGTGGTGCTGAGGCAGGGTTCGAAAGCTGTTCCGAGCGCGTATGCCGCGTCTCAACCGGAGGCATTCTCTGACATCCACTTTGCCACGCACGCAGATGCAAATAGCGCCAATCCGTTGGACTCCTCGATTGTTCTCTCCAAGGAAAACGACGACTATCGGCTCTACGCCTCGAAGATCATGGACATTCCGATCAGGACCGACTTGGTCACGATCGCTGCCTGCCACGGAGCGGGTTCTCGAACTCTTTCCGGCGAGGGTTCCGTCGGTTTCGCGTGGGCTTTCTTTCACGCCGGCGCGCGCAACGTATTAGCGGGCCTTTGGGATGCCGACGACCGCTCTACCTCGGATTTGATGGATTCCTTTTACCGCCGCGTAAGCCAGGGTGGCTCCTATGCCGAAGCGCTTCGAGGGGCAAAGCTTGAAATGCTTAAGGGGCATTATCGGAAGCCGTACTACTGGGCGCCTTTCCAGCTTTATACGCGCCAAGTGGGCGTTTGATGGTCGCGGAAGTTACTCCACGATCCGGCTCGGCTCGCTGACTTGCGATTGCAATATTTGATGGTCCGCCAGTAGTCGCTCGCGTAGCTTTACGTAATCAACACTCTGGATATCGGTTTTTCCATCGATCGCGAGCGATGCCGCGGTGGCGGCGGACTGTCCAAGCACCATGAACACCGGCTCCATCCGGATAGACCCGTAAGCGATGTGGGACGCAGAAAGACAAACCGGCACTAACAGATTCGCGGCCTGTCCTTTCGCGGGAACAATCGCCCGGTAACTGATGGGATACGGCTGAAAGCCGCCCACTTGTACGTTGCCTTCGTTCCGCACCCAACCGCCTGCGGTGATGTAGCGTTGGGTGTTGTGGGAGTCCATGCCGTACGCACCCATGCCCACGGAGTCGTCGGCCACTTTTCGCGCCACCACGTGATCCTCGGCCATTACGACATCGCCTACCATGCGGCGCGCTTCGCGAATGTAAAGCTGCGTGGGCCAGTTACTATTCTCGATGAATTCGTCTTTCGAGAGGCCCCACTGCCGATACCAGTTGCGAATCGCTTCAGGGACGCGCGGATTGTTTTGCAAAGTCCAGAGGTATCCGCGCGTGTAGATCTCGTGCTGTTTTACGATGGCCTCGCGTTTCTTGTAGTCGGCCTCAGGGTACTCCCAATTCATTCCGATGTAGTCGGTGGAGACGGCGCCGTGATTGTTGGTATCGGTCTTGTCGTTTGGGATCGGGTCCCACTTGCGCGAGGGTTCGTGATACTGGCCGGACTCCGCGTAGCGCAGGAGCAACTCGTGATCGCGTTCGTTATAGCCTGCCGGCTTGGCCACCGTGAGCCGGTTGTCGGTCGCGTTTGTCATGCAGAGACGGAAGCAGTAAGTCTGGATTTCTTTGTCGCCGGAGCCTTCCGTACCCGGTCCGTTTGGATTGATGCCGGGGAGCAAGCTACTCGATGGATCGCCCGGCTTACTGTATGGCGAGATATGAAGACCATCGGGAAACTGGTGTTCGTGTTTGTGCAGGGCTTCCACGCCATCGTAATGCTCGCCATAAACCGAGTTCGCTTCACGGCCAATGGTGTACTTCACGCCCGCCGCAGCCATCAGGTCGCCCTCGTCTGAGCGCTGACCGAGGAACCGGACACGCTCGCCCAACCCGAGCCGTTGCGTCTGGTCGGCCAGCGCGCCGCGCTCTGGACCATCGCCGGCGATGGCCA
>CAXSIG010000126.1:0-1725 GCA_964237255.1 uncultured Bryobacteraceae bacterium | reverse complement strand
TTGCCCTTCCGGCGATCCAGACGCGCGTGCTTCACGATCCGAATATTCTTCTCGGCGAGCATTTCTTCGTAAACCTTGGACGCGACTTTCGGCTCAAACGTCCACATGGCGTCTTCACCCGCGCGGTTGTCGCTCTTCTTCTTGGTGAAGTATTGCTCCTTCGTCTCCTGGACCCAGGCGGAAGGAACGTCGTACTTGGCTTTGATTCGACGATAAAACTCGCGCGAGATGCCGCCTACCACTTGTTTGTTTCCGATGTCTGTCCAACTCAAGCCACCCGTGGTTAAACCGCCGATGTGCTCGTACGGTTCGACAACAATGACCGATTTCCCCATCCGCGTGGATTGAATGGCAGCCGCAATGCCGGCCGATGTTGCACCGTAAACGACGATGTCGGCGCTTTCCTTCCTGGCAGCGAACGCACATATACTGAGAGCCACAACGAATGAGCGGGACAAAAGACGGGTCATGTTTCGACAAACAATTGTATCGGGCAATCAATCGGCGACGGTTTCTGGCAGGAGCATCGGCTGCGTTCGCAAGCCGCACGGCGCAAGCAGAGGAACTGCCGCCCGTACGCGCGATCACTCGCGGTCCGGCGTACCACTGGTTCGGCTATTACGACAAACTACAGTTCGACCCCACCAGCCGATATGTGCTCGGCAACCACGTATCGTTTCAGGGGCGCACGCCTGCGCCCGACGATGTAATTCAGCTCGGCATGATCGATACACAGGAAGCCGACCGTTGGATTCCATTGGGAGAAAGCCGCGCGTGGAGTTGGCAGCAAGGCTGTATGCTGCAATGGCTGCCCGGTTCGAGAAGCGAAGTCATCTGGAATGACCGGCAAGGCGACCACTTCGTTTCGCACGTTCTAGACGTTAAGACATTGAAGAAGCGGACCTTGCCTGGCCCGGTCTATGGGCTAAGCCCCGATGGGCGCTGGAGCATCGCACCCAACTTCAGCCGCTTGGCGGATATGCGTCCGGGGTATGGATACGCGGGCGTGCCCGACCTCGGCCGTGACAAGCTTGCCCCTAAAGACGACGGAATCTGGCGCATGGATTTGCAATCCGGAAAGCGCACGCTGATTGTGTCTTTCGCGGCAGGCGCGGCGATTCCTTACAACAAGCCCGGTTTAAGTGAATCCAAGACGTGGTTCAACCATTTGCTGCTGTCGCCCGATGGCACCCGCTTTGTCTTTCTCCATCGATGGCACGGGCCGCAGCACAAGGGGTCGGCGTACGAAACCCGCATGTTTACGGCAAATGCGGATGGTTCCGAATTGTACGTGCTAGACCCTTACGGCAATACATCCCACTTCATCTGGCGCGATCCCGAACATGTATTGGCGTGGGCGACGCATCCTTCTCACGGCGACCGGTTTTATCTGTACAAGGACAAAACGGACAAAGCTGAAGTGGTGGGGGAAGGCGTGATGACCGTGAACGGACACTGCACCTACTTGCCAGGCAACCGGTGGATTCTCAATGACACGTATCCGGATAAGGACCGAAACCAGAACCCTTTTTTGTTTCGCGTGAAAACCTCCGAACGCGTTCCGTTGGGCCACTTTCATTCACCGCCGGAGTATACGGGAGAGTTCCGTTGCGACACGCATCCGCGATTCAGTCCGGATGGCAAGAAGGTGGTGATCGATTCTCCGCACGGAGGGAACGGGCGGCAAATGTATTTGATCGACATTTCAGGTATCGTGAGCCATGG
>CAXSIG010000125.1:0-10379 GCA_964237255.1 uncultured Bryobacteraceae bacterium | reverse complement strand
CGAAGATAAGAACTATAGACTTTGGTTGGAATTGCTACCAATGAAAAAGCCAGATAAAACCACTCCTCAGTCCAAAGTCCCTGATGAGTTTTGCAGCGGAACGCGCGGCATTTTGATTAATATCGGCTTTGAGAGTCGTATCACGAAAGGGTTTGCACGTGGAAAGTCATAAGGGAGCCGACAGCCTTTAGAGCCAAGAAGAGCGCGTCCGAATCCCGTCGTTCGAACAACGGTGGTGCCTAACTTTGGAAGACTTCGCGCTAACAGTTTTGTACGTCAACGTAGGGCGCTCTCGGAAGCGTGTCAACGTCGAGAGCTTTTCTTCACCGAACCCAAGCTGTGCCGAAAAGATCGGCCTCGTGTCAACTGTGTCGGCAGAATTGTAAAACTATTGGCTCACCCAGTCGTGAACGAAAGAGACCGCTTCCAAAAAACCGCAAACGACCGATAACCGCTCACCACTCGATGTGCCCTACAGCAGTTTTCGTTGGTTCGTCTTTGGAATTCAGGAGGACATCATTTGTTTGGTCGAGCCGAAAAGGAACGCTCCAGATGCAAAAAGACAGATCCAACGGGCGGCAATTAGGTCCTTGTGGCGATCCAGCGTTTTGGTACCTTTCCTGATCCCATACAGGCCCTGTTCCTACCCACGCCAATTCAGCGGGGGAATAGTTCATTTGGTATCGGCCCTTCGGTGCGAGAAGACCGATGTGCTTGCTAAGCTCATCGAGCACGACTGCAAATGGCTTGCCCTCTGCGACATATTCTTTTAGCAGCCGAATCTTGCCGATTGATTCGTTTTTGAACGCATCTTGCTGAACATCACCGCCAGCAACAAAGAACACCTTGCCCTGTTTGTCGAATCGAAACGAAGCACCCCAAATACAAAATCTATTTCCGTGGGGATCGCACGCGTCCATGCTTTGGTCATCTGGAAATGTCTTATAGCCAAAGTCGCGGTGTGGCCCCGAGGCTTGCCATAACTTCGGAAGAATCGTTCCAATATTTTGCGATAACCCACTCAATTCGACAATGAAAGGATCGCCTGTCAACATGCTGGCGATTTTGCTGTCAACCGTCGGATGTGAAAACACGTACCCCGTTCCGACCAGGACAGCCCCTAGCGCAAACATTCCAACGACAATTGCAAGTCGGCGATGCGAGAACTTTCTAGGCTGTGGCTCCGACGTTTGTCGAATCTCGTTTACTTCAGGACGATCGGCAGGCGGGGAACCTATTGAATTGGGTTCGGGCGGCTTCTCAACCACATACTTGACTGCCCGCAGAACATCTTTTAATTGCTCATCGTGTTTCGACCCCGACCAGTTCAGCAGCTTAGCGGCTTGAATTCTTCGAAAGGCGATCGGAATCCGAACATCTTCGATCAGAACCGATACGAGCATGTTTCGGTTCGCACCCTCTTCAGCTTCCGATCGAACGAATGATGAAGAAGTGGAATGAATTGACCAAAGGCAGATCACACATCTGGCGTTGTCGAGTTGCTTCTGAATGACGTCGTCGAAAATGGCACCGGCGAGAATGTCATGGTCC
Source organism: uncultured Bryobacteraceae bacterium (assembly GCA_964237255.1). Taxonomy (GTDB): domain Bacteria; phylum Acidobacteriota; class Terriglobia; order Bryobacterales; family Bryobacteraceae; genus JALYXI01. Next base: position 8,828 of record CAXSIG010000125.1, on the reverse strand, counting down.
CAGAAGACGCTCCATCCTGTGTTGGTGAGAAGATCGGCGAGTTTACTTGCCTTCTCAAAATCTTCGCGTGCATAGCTTAAGAAGATATCCGCCATCCAGTGTTCAATCCCCAACGAATCGTTGTAGGGACTATATTAGATCATTTCCAGGGTTGAACAGGTACGTCCTATTTTTGTCAGTATGGTCAACGTCGATTTAGACGGACGGCCCCGCACGCGCCGCTGGTAGAGTTGTCCGTTAAGTTCGACCGAATACCAAACTGCGATGATTATGTTGCACTTCGTTTTCTTCTGAATCTGATTGGAGTCGCGACGATCAAGCGCAAGGGGAGGCATACGTTTCTGAACTTCGATTTGAGACTTTGCGAATTTTATCGACTACTGCTGATATGTGGAGTGCGGTTCAACACTTTAGCGGTCAGAAGGCAAGAGCTTCGATTCAAGGTGCCAGCCCTCTAAAACCGCACGATTACATCGTCTGACCGGGTCAGTTGCTTCCGTTGCTGCAATCCGTACCCGCAATCGCCAAGTTGTCCGCTCTTAACGACTACACCTCCAGTTCGGTCTCGCAGGCTGTAAGTCTTGCTTCAACGTCCGCAACAATTGGTTCGACTAACGCCAAAACTTCCTGGGGAGTATCGAACTGACGATGATCGCCCAAAACCGCGACGGCAGAAAGCCCGTCAATCTCGAACGGATAGCTGCCTCGAAAGGCCAGTGCAAGTACTTTCTCTACGAGATCTATGAAATGAGTTGCGGAGTAGCCGCCGTCTGCCAAATCCGGCCTGAGTCCGCAATCGATCCGTCTTGTCTTTGGAAGATTCCAATAACGCTTTTTACAAATGTGATTATGATCGTGAACATCACGAAGGCGCATTAAGTCGATCTCTTGACGCGCGGTGTTGCGAAGGCTGTCTAGCGATGTAAGACGGACATTTGTCAGTGTTGCTGCTTCAAATGCACCGCTCTGGAATCCTGCCTCGGATAGGAGAATCCCCCGATCTGCCCCTAGGTCGGTCACTATTTCACGAAGAGCCAGCACGTGCAACTTTGTGACTCGGCTCGTCCACTGCTTGCATTCTACGATCCATGTAACATCAAACCCGACGTGCTGGGATTTCACAAATACGTCCACCTTGTGACTAGTTCGAACGCCTTGGACAGCCTTATCAGTGGTTGCCTCAAGTCCCAAGCTTTCAAAAAACTGTGCCGTTTCCTCTTGATAATCTCGCCAACCGTCCGCCATAAAGCTTCTCTACTAAATCCTCACATGGGCGCACACCGATTTTACCCATCGCGCTATCATCTCGACGCTAGTTTGAGCAGCACTCACTGGCATCGGATAGGTTAGGCTTTGATGCGGTGCGCACGCTGCCGCAATTCAGACCACCAGTTCGTCCGCGCGGTTCAACGTCACCAACACGCCCCCCGGTATAAATTTCAAAAGGGAGTCCCTGGGGTCTAACGAATTCCTTGCCTTCAACTCTATAAGACCCGACCGGCTCGACACTCGGTCCAAGGAAACAGTTCAAGGGGAATCTGGTTGATGGTTCGCGACGACGTTCCGGCAAAAACACTTGGATTGGCATGTCACATTCAGTTGCGAAAAAGTTTTTGCTCAAAGTTTTTGGTTCGGAGGGTGTTTTGGCAAACGCTCACGGTAGCGCCGCAGGAAGGTGGCAGGTGCTTTGCAGGCGTCGTTGTTCATGATGACAACGATTACAGAGCGGCCCTTCACTCGTCTCAAGTGAAGTATTTTGAAAAACTTGATTGGACATCGACGCGTTACTCGCAGCCGTCGAAAGCTCGCGGGTCATACAGAGGAGGTTCGGGTACTCGACTTCAAAGCTGCCCCAGATTGAGTAACCGGCAAGTCCAAGCCACTCCGACCCAATCACACACAAACCGTCTCGTTTGTTCGCGTTCAAGAGCCGCAAAAGGCAAAAACTTGACAGATCTCAGATGTGGGGTATGGTGTTCGCGTAGTTTGAGATTGGGCGTGTAGTTAAGAGGTTTGCAGTGAGAACATCCGAACAGATAGAGCAAAGGCAAAAAGCGTTGAAGGAGAAAAACCTGGGGATCAGTCTGGTCCCGGTTTCGATACCGGGGGAACAGCGAATCAGAGTGAAGCAAATTGCATCCGAATGGTCGATGTCTACTGATTCAGTTCAAGGAATATTTCTCGAGGCGTTGCGCCGGAACGAACCTGGAGTTATGGCTACGACCGGTCCCAAGGCGAGAGGAAAGGTGAATCGAAAGACACTTTACATTACATTGAGCGCCCGTGATCGCATGTGCCAAAAGCTTAGTTGCGCGAGTTAACTGACTACTTTGGCCGCAAGTTTCTGCATTAGCGGATCAGTCGCCCAGAACTCCTTCATCTTGGAGTCTATTTTGTTCTGCCTGCGAGTATCCCATTTCGAATAGTGGTGGACACACACTGCCAGACTATTCCCAAGAATCTCGGCTAATTCTTCCATCGTGACAATACCTTCGTTCAGAAGATCGCGTGCCAATGTATGCCGGAACCATCTCGGGTCGGCTTCTGAGATGATGCGCTTAGTAGTGAGGGAAAGTTCCTTTGCTTTGGCGCTACGGGTCGACTTATTCGTCCATTCCGTTTCGACCAGCCGTACTGTTGCTGTTACGAACAATCTTTGAAGCCGCTCTCCCCATTTGCTTGTCCTGGTGTGAATGAGACCGTTTCCACTCCAAAAGTAATACTTTTCGCTATCGTGAGGAGCCGCGTTTAGCTTTCTGATCACGAACGCAGGAACGGTAACATATACTTCTTTTCCTGTTTTTGCGCGTTCGGTGCTGATGCTATGCCTTGTTCCCCCTTCTTGATCAATTACGTTTACTTTGATTCTGTCGCCGACGACGTGCGTTTTAGGTAATCCGGCTACATCTCCGATTGAGAGACCCGTGTAACGCATAACTAACGCGAAAGCTTCAATCTGTAGCGCAATGGCTTCGCCGTATTGTTCGGCGAGTTTCGACACACTCTCGAAGATGGACAGCAATTCCTCGTGCGTAAACACCTCCGTCTGATCGTTCCCGTCGGCGATCGTTTCTAAGCCCTTGGCGGGACTTTTAGAAATCCAGTCAGAATCGACGCAAAAGCGGAAGAAGCCGCGCAAGTTTTCCTGATCCGTTTTTTGCGTGCCATTGGAACTAGTCCAGGTTGCGACGTACCGGACCAGGAAGGGAAGGGTGATGTCTTGGACGTACAAAATTCCGTGAGCCGCGCAATAGTCAATCAGCCGCTTGAGCATCAATCTTAATTTCCTCTGGCGGTCGAGCGATCTCTTGTTCTTTTTGAGAAGGTAGATTTCGGATGCCTCCGTCAACAGAGTTTTGGCAATTGCATGAGGTTGTGGAGCGCCCGGTGCGACATTTGGGTCTACAGGCTGTCCGATAGGATGGCCAAGTTCCCAAGCGGCGATTTCTTCGGGTAAAGGAATCGAGCGGGTATTCAGACTTTGCTTCTTGATCGGCGTACCATTGCGCAGCGATCCAGCAACGTAGACCGGACACTGGAGGAAAGAACCGTTTTTTCGCTTCGGGCATTTTCTGCCCGCTTCCCCCTTAAGGGAACACCCTTCTTCATGACGGCGAAACCATCGGATCATGACCGGAGCGTACCACGCCCCAGTCTCATATAAGTCTCAACTTATTGCTTGAGGCACTAAATCATTGATTCTAAACCAAATAAGTTGGTGGAGGCGGCGGGAGTTGAACCCGCGTCCGAAAGTGCCCGCTATGAAAAGACTACGTGCGTAGCTGACTCAGCATTTTCATTTGCAGCCTTAGAATCAGCGAGGCGACGGCAAACTAGTCCGATTGATTTCGGGTTTAGGCTACGAACAGAAGCGGTTACCCTATCCTTCAAGATGACGCTTACTAACCGGCGCGAAGGCTCGCTGGTCGAAGCGGCTACTTAATTAATTAAGCAGCGTAAGCAAATTGCTGGTTGGCAATTATGTTTTTCCGATCGTTTTACGGGAGCTCGGAACCCGGCACGCCTTCCCATATCGATTCAATCCCGTCGAAACCGTTGCGCCCCCTCCTACTTATGATTCTATCATCCTCAGAGCAGCTGAATCGACAACCGTAACTTTACAAAGAATTTGCATTTAGAACTGGGAACTTATATAGTCATGTCCAGTTTCTAAGGGGTGTTCCATGGATAAAGCGCTAAAGTTTTTGGCTTCGGTATGCGTGTGTGCGCTGTTTTCTTACGCACCGCTCCCCGCCCAGGAGTTTCGGGCCACCATCACCGGCCACGTGGAAGACGCCACAGGCGCTGCGGTGTCCAGAGTTTCGGTCCAGATTCTCAATCTCGATACGAATGAATCCGCAGCCGCGGTGACCGACGCCGCAGGCGTTTACACTGCGCCTTTTCTCCGGCCAGGTAACTACCGCCTCACTGTAGAGGCTGCCGGTTTTAAGAAGCTCATCCAGAACAAGGTAGTCCTAAACGTCGGTCAGACTGCCGGTATCGATCTCCGTCTGGAGATCGGCCAAACCACCGACTCTGTAACCGTCGCGGCCGATAGCGCGGTGCTTGATACCGAAACGTCCGATCGCGGCCTGGTTATCGATCAAAAACGTGTTACCGAATTGCCGTTAAACGCGCGTAATCCCTTCATGCTGGCGAACCTTTCGGCCGGCGTAAACTTCAACGGCAATCCGATTTATCAACGTCCGTTCGACAACGGCGCTATCGCTGATTGGTCTGTGAACGGCGGCTTAGACCGAAAGAACGAGTTCCTTCTGGACGGCGCGCCGAACAACGCTCAGGCGGGAGGCAACAACATAGCCTACGTGCCGCCTGTCGATTCCGTGCAGGAATTCAAAATCCAAACCAATTCGTTCGATGCCCAGTACGGCAAGACGTCCGGCGGCATTATGAATGTGTCGCTCAAAAGCGGCACGAACCAGATTCACGGCACAGGCTATGAGTTCGCTCGCCGAAACGGATTGGATGCCAACTCCTTTCAGAACAACGCGCAGAGTACTCCGAAAGCAGGCCACTTCCTCGATCAATACGGTGGGTCCATAGGCGGCCCGCTTGTCATTCCGAAGATCTACAACGGACGCAACAAGAGTTTCTTCTTTTTCAACTGGGAGCAATATAGCGAGGGCACGCCAACCCCGCTCAATCTGAGCGTTCCTCAACCGGAATTCCTGAAAGGCGACTTCAGCAATCTGAAAGACGCGGCCGGCAACAAGATCACCATCTACGATCCCGCCACTGGAGTCACCGACGCTAGCGGAAACTTCGTTCGCCAGGCTTTCCCGAACAACATCATTCCGCAGAATCGCCTCAATCCTATCGCACTCAAAATCTTGGGTTATCAGCCGGCGCCCAACACGACTGTCCCCGGGTCGGCGTACTCCATCAACAACTTCTTTCTACCCGGCGGTAAGAACCTGGATTCGGACGAATTCTACAACTTTGTGGTCAAAGCCGATCAGAACATCGGCGACAAGAATCATGTTTATTTCCGATTTGCCAGCAACGACCGCACCGAGCTTCGTACCACGAATGGCATTACAGGAGTAGCCGAAGACGGTCCCCGCCCGTTGAAGCGTTTGAATGACGCCGGCGTGCTGGATTGGGTGAGCACCATTACGCCGTCACTCATCTTCAACGTGCGCGTGTCGCTGTCCCGATACGTGGAAGGTTCACGCGGTGACGGCGATGTCGGCTTCGATACGTCTCAACTTGGCTTCCCTTCCAGCCTCACGAACCAGTACCCCATCAAGGGCCTTTTCGGACGCTACGAATTCACCAACTACAATAGCTTGGGCCGTTTCGCCTCGTTCAACTACACGAACACGTTCGCCGTTCATCCTACTGTAACTAAGATCATTGGATCGCACGCGATCAAAACCGGCGTCGACCTCCGATGGATTCAGTACAACGACCAGAACCAAGGCAACCCTTTCCGGATCACGGTGGACAACAGCTTTACCCAGCGTATTTACAACAACGCGGATTCCAGCAGCGGCAACGCTCTCGCGTCCTTCCTGCTAGGTACCTTTAACGGGGGTGGTATCGATTACAACCAATTCTTCTCGTACCTGGGCCGCTACTTCGCGCCATACGTTCAGGACGATTGGAAGATCACCCGCAAGCTCACCCTGAATCTGGGCCTTCGCTGGGATTTCAACGTGCCACCGAAAGAGCGCTACAACCGCCTGAACAACGGCTTCGATCCAAACGCGACGAATCCCCTGAACGCGGCGGTGGATCGCAACGCCTTCCCCGGTTACCCAACTCTGAAAGGTGGTCTTCTCTTCGTTCAACCCGGCTCCATCGACAGCCATATCGATTACACCGGCATCCAGCCTCGCTTCGGTTTCGCGTATGGAGTTACGAGCAAGTTCGTCGTTCGCGGAGGAATCGGACGCTACGATATCAATCCGGATAACGATTGGTTTCGAACTAGCGGCTATTCCATCACCACTCCCGTTGTCAGTTCCATCGATGGCGGCCGCACACCCGTGCCGAACCTCTTGAACAATCCTTTCCCGACCAACGTCCAGCAACCGCCGGGACGCTCCCTGGGAACCGGAACCTTTGTCGGACGCGCGTTCGATTTCTTTAACCCCACATTCAAGCTGCCGTACGTGGACCAGTTCTCGCTCGGCTTTCAATATCAGTTGCCGCTCTCGTCCAAGCTGGGCATTTCCTACGTCGGCAACCGCACATACAAGCTCCAAACAGCGCGCCAGTATAACGAGCCGGATCTTAGCTTCCGCAAGTTGTGTAATCCGCTGGAAGGCGGCAACCCGGCCTATTGCGATCAACTCATCCCCAATCCCTTCTACAACCAGCCGGAGTTCGCGGGGACATCTCGTGGAACCAGCCCCACCATCTCCCGCTACGAATTGGCGCGTCCGTTCTCTGAGTTCGGTCAGTTGAACGAACGCGGCCGCAACGATGGCAAGCTCTGGTACAACGGCCTTCAGGTGGACTACGGAATTCGCGCGCAGAAAGGACTGAACGTAACGTTCGCCTACACGTTCTCAAAGGCTATCGAACGCGGAGGATTTGACGCCACCAATTCCAGCAACGGAAATTCAAACGGCTTCAACGGCAACAACTCAAATCAGGCTTTCAACGACCCGCAGCGATTCGTTTATGAGCAAGGCCCGACAGCCTACGATCGTCCTCACGTTTTCAAAGTAAGCGTAGTGTATGAATTGCCGTTCGGTAAAGGCAAACTGTTTGCGCATGGCAATAATCCTGTATTGAGCCGATTGGTAAGCGGTTGGGAATACACCACCATCTTTCAGTACTCTTCGGGCCGTCCCTGGAGCTTGCCGGACAGCGTCCGCTACGTTCGCCATGCTACGCTGCACGACATCAACTGGAGCGCTCCGGTAGTGCAGGGCGTACGTCCCTGCGTAGCGAAAGAGGCGGACAACGGGAGCATCACTTTGCAGAGTTATAGCGTAAATGTTCCTGGATGCACGCTGGACAACTACAACTTCCTGGTTCTCCCGCGTTACGCACCGCGCGAAACACCGTTCCGGACCAGCGAACTGCGCCTGGATGCTAAGCCTCAGTTCGATATGTCGCTCTCGAAGAATACCCAGATCTGGAAAGAGCGAGTCAGCGGTCAGTTCCGCCTGGAAGCGTTCAACGTCTTCAACACATTCTGGATGCCGCTCCAGCAGTTCAATAATGATCCGAACAGCGCCAATTTTGGACAGATCATCAAAGCTACCGTTGCCCAAGGAAACGCGAATTTCCCCCGTCAAATCCAACTCGGCTTCAAGCTGATCTTTTAACGGCGATAAATCGCGAATGAATCGAATGTCGTCGCGGTAATTTGCACGGTGCGCGCCGCGACCGCGTTTAATCCAGCAGCCTGCGTAGCGCCGTCAAGTTCCGGGCGAAGGTCATTATGGATTAGAAAGCCTCCGGGCTTCAGATGCGCGGCGATATTCGCTAGAGCCAGGGTGAGTTCCGGACCATCGTAATAGACCAGAATGTTGGTGGCAATCGCCAGATCGTACTTCTGGTCCACCGGGTCTGTCAGCAGGTCGTGCTTCTCGGCAGTTACGCGGCTCGCCATCCGCGGTGTCACCGTAACCCGCAGCCGATTGCTTTCAAGCGATGCCAATCCAATATTGCCGCCAAATCGGGACCAATAGCTGCGGTCGCCGGACGGGGTGGGAATCTCCAGGACGCGATTCGCTGGAAATGTGGTGATGAAGCGGATCACCCAATCGTTGACGTCGTAGCAATGAATTTGCGCTTCCGGAATCGCGTCCAATACGGCGTAAGGCTGGAACGATTGCGGTCTCGCCGATTCATCGAATCCTGTTCGAGGTGCGAAATCCAGGCCGGGTCCGACAATCAAGATGTGTTCAAGAGCGGCCTTCGAGTAAGTCGCCCGCAATACGGAGAGTGCTGTCCCGACCGTCAAGTTGACTGAAAAGGCCGTGTCAGTCGACAATACTCGCTTGGCATAACTCTGAGTGCCGCCACACTCCTTCGAGTACAGAAACCGCATGGTACGCGCGTACTCGCTTTCAAGCTCGACGCCCTGTGCGATTCTGCGAAGCTCATTCAACCGTTCGTAGCTTCTTGTACCCGCAAGAGCATTGCGAAATGCCTGAAGGCGCACCTGCGCATTGATAGGAACCCGTAATAGCTGATGAAAATCCTTGGCGCTAATCGCAGGTTCAATCGTGGGAAGTGCGGTAAACGAACGCGACTGCAGCGCGTAGTAGATCAGGTGATCCATCTCGCCTTCGTGCTCGCGTCGCGCCGTGGAACTGCGCAGTTTGCCAAGCCATGCGGAAAAA